>JAMNXK010000340.1 GCA_023653245.1 Tagaea sp. | reverse complement strand
GGGGGGTGCGCCGGGGCCGAAGGCAATCCGATCGGGGGGGTGATCGGATTACACGGGGTCGAGCCGGGGGGGGTGGCTCGACCACGACGGACATATTGGTTCGGTCTTCGGCGGAACAAGGGGCCGCTTCGAAAATTTTTGAGCAGGCCAGTCAGGTATTATACGGGCTTTCCGTGTGCTTCGAAGATGCCCCAACCCGCCGCGTTTGGCGTGGGGCCGAGGCGTTTTATGTACGCGGCCGATCCGTAAATCTCCCAAACCTTCCGGCAAGCGTCGAACGACATCGAGCCATCCCCGCCCCAGACCATGTAATGCGCGCCGCGCGGCAATCGCCGCAACGCCGCGTCCACCCGCTTGACCCAGAAATCGAGCGGCGTCTCCCGGCTGCGCGACAGCGGCAGCCAGCGATTGGCCATCAGCGAGTGCACGAGCTGATCGTCGATCGTGTATTCGTCCAGCCCGCGCGTCGGCGGATTGACCGCGGCGAACACGGGCACGCGCGGCCGCAGGCGCGGGGCCAGATCCTTCATGTCGCCCACATGCGCGGCGAAGCGCTTGGGGCCGATCAAATCGATGGCGGCATTGAGGTCGCGGACGAGACCCAGCAGCGTTTTGCGCGGGCTCGCGGCGCGCGCCAGATAGGGCTTCCAGTCGACATCCTTGATCGCGCGCAGCTGCTTGGGATTGTGGGTGTAGAGGATCTCGAACCCATCGACCATCGACGGCGCGAAGCCGAGCGCCCAGCGCACCGCCAGGTAACGCAAGCCCGCCGCTTCGGCTTCCGGCACGCGCGCGTGATAGAGCCGGTCGAAAACGTCGCACACGGGTGCCGTCAGATAGTCGCAGGCGAAATGGAATGTTGGCACGTGCGGCCGCAGGCTCGGGCGTTTGCTCGCCAGCAGGCTTTCGACGCGCGCCGGATCGATCTTGCGCCCGCCGAACAGGAACGATGCGGCCAAATGCGAGCGCGGTGCCGCGTCGTTGATCGTCACGCGCTTGGCGCCGGCGGCCGCGAACGCCATCGGCATCAAACACGAGCCCGAGGTGTAGTCGACCATCTCGAGTTCGGTCCAGCGCGTCCGCGGGAAGAGACCCGCATAGGCGTCGAGGATCGCGGGCACGTAAGGGGCGATCGTGCCGTCGAGCGGCAGCATCGCTTTTCCGAGCGCGGCGTAGGGGATGGGTTTCATGCGGGGCGCCTCACGAAGGCCTGGAACAGCACGAGGCCCGCGACGAAGCCCCCGAGATGCGCGACCCACGCGACGCGCGCGCCCGACACGCCCAGCGACAATATGTCCGGCAGAGTGAAGGCCACGATCCACATGCCCGCGAGGTAGATCAGCGGATTGCGGCCCATGGCGCCGCGCTCGCGCAAGACCAGCAACGCGCCGGCCATCAAGCCCGAGATGGCGCCCGACGCGCCGATCACCGGATCGTCCGAGTCGGGATAGATCGCGAAATGCGCCGCCGCCGCCACGAGGCCGCACAGGAAATACAGCGACAGCGTCGTGGGCGCGCCGACGCGGCGTTCCACGCCGGCACCGAAGGCCGCGAGCGTGATCAGATTGATCCCCAGATGCATCCAATCGCCGTGGAGGAACAGATAGCTGAACGGAGCGACGAGGGCGGGCCAGTCGAGTTCGATCCCGCCCGAATAGCGCGCGGGCACGAATCCCAAAACGTCGTAGAGCAGCCACACCGAGCGCGGCGCTAGGAATTGCATGCCCGCATGCGCGGCGAGCGTGAGCGCCATCAAGCCAAGCGTGGCGGGCGGCAGGTTGATCGCGGGTTCGGAATCGCGCATGGCGCAGACCTTATATAAGGAGTCGCGCGGCGGACAATGCGAAGCTGGTCTTGATCGCGCGCTTCGGGCAGACTCTCCAAGTGTCCGGCGGGGGAAATTGCGCCGGATGGCGGGGAATATGACCAGTCCGACGACTCACGACGGTTCGCAAAGCGCCGACAAGCGGCTCATGGCGCTCGCGCTGGGCGCCATCGGCGTGGTGTTCGGCGATATCGGCACTTCGCCGCTCTACACGATGCGCGAAGCGTTCACCGGCCCGCACCCGATGGACCCGACGCTGCCCCATGTGCTCGGGATTCTCTCGCTGATCGTCTGGAGCCAGGTGATCGTGGTGACGCTCAAATACGTCACCTACATCCTGCGCGCCGACAATCGTGGCGAAGGCGGCATGTTCGCGCTGATGGCGCTGGCCATGCGCAAGGCGCCGGGCGGCGTGCATCGCGGCGTGCCGATCCTGGCTGCGGGCCTGTTCGGCGCGGCGCTGTTCTTCGGCGATGCGATCATCACGCCGGCGATCTCGGTCTTGTCGGCGGTCGAAGGGCTGAAGATCGCCGCCCCCGAATTCGAAACCTATGTGGTGCCGATCGCTTGCGTGGTGCTGGTGGTGCTGTTCTTGTTCCAGCGCAAGGGCACGGCCAAGGTCGGCGCGTTCTTCAGCCCGATCACGGTGCTGTGGTTCGCGGTGCTCGGCGTGCTGGGCGTGATGTCGATCGTCCAGACGCCGGCGGTGCTCAAGGCGATCAATCCCTATTGGGGCCTGCACTTCCTCTATACCGACGGCTTGCGCGGCTTCCTGGTGATGGGGGCGGTGTTCCTGGCGCTGACGGGGGCCGAGGCGCTCTACGCGGATATCGGCCATTTCGGCAAGAAGCCGATCCGGCTCGCCTGGGTGGCGTTCGTGCAGCCGTGTCTGGTGCTGAACTATTTCGGCCAAGGCGCTTTGCTGATCCGCGAGCCCGCGGCGGCGGCCAATCCGTTTTATCTGATGGTGCCGGAATTCCTGCTCTACCCCACGATCGCGCTCGCCACCGCGGCGACCGTGATCGCCTCGCAAGCGGTCATCACCGGCGCGTTCAGCCTGGCGCGCCAGGCGGTGCAGCTCGGTTACCTGCCGCGCCTGGAAGTGCGCCACACCTCGGAAACCGAGATGGGGCAGATCTACATTCCGCGCGTGAACTGGATCTTGTGCGTGTGCGTGCTCGCGTTGGTGATCGGGTTCCAGAACTCCAGCGCGCTGGCGGCGGCCTATGGCGTTTCGGTGTCGGGCGAGATGTGCGTGGCCACGCTCATCGCCTATGTCGTCGCGCGCCACGTGTGGAACTGGCCGCGCTGGCAGGCGCTGCTGGTCACCGGCGCGCTGCTGATCGTCGATCTGACGTTCTTCTTCGCCAACGTGGTCAAGATCGCCGATGGCGGCTGGCTGCCGCTGGTGGTCGGCGCGCTGCTCTACGCCGTGTTCACCACCTGGAAACTCGGGCGGCGGATTTTGGCCGAACGCCTGCACGAAGGCACGGTGCCGCTCGAGCCGTTTATCGCGCGCATCAAGGACGGCAGCCCGCCGCGCGTCGCGGGCACGGCCGTCTTCCTGACCGGCACGACCGACGGCGTGCCCTACGCGCTGCTGCACAACATGAAGCACAACAAAGTGCTGCACGCGCGCGTCGTGCTGCTCACCGTGGTCACCGAGCAGATCCCGGCGGTCGCCGACAAGGACCGCATCGAAGTGACGGCACTCGACAAGGATTTCTGGCAGGTGGTGCTGCATTACGGGTTCATGGAGGGGCCGAACATCCCGCGCGCGCTGCGTCTGGCGCAGCCTTACGGGCTGAAATTCGACCTCATGGACACGTCGTTCTTCCTGGGGCGCGAGAATCTCGTGCCGCGCTCGCGGCCCTTGATGCCGCGCTGGCGCGAGAAGCTGTTCATCGCGCTGTCGAAGAACGCCTACGCGGCCACGCACTTCTTCCGCATCCCCTCCAACCGCGTGGTCGAGCTCGGCACCCAGGTGGAGATCTGAATCGCGGCCGCCGGCCGGCCGCAAGACCTACTGGCGCCGTGACCGCGATCTGGACTATTTTCCGGCGAAATCGAGACGGAGGAGTCGGCACATGTCGGGACTGCAGTCGTGGATTTT
>JAMNXK010000339.1 GCA_023653245.1 Tagaea sp. | reverse complement strand
GCCATGGAGGCCAAAGCGCAAAAAACTTTGGCAAAAGACGTCGCCAGATTCACGGGCTTGCTCAAGAAATAGGCTTTAAGATATTGTTTTGCATAGATGTTTTGTCTGATTTTCCGTTTCTTCAGGGTAATTTAAGAAGGCATTGCGCGGCATTTTAGGGAATAGTATAGTGACGGGTGGAAATAGGCGCGTGAATTGCGCCTTATCCGTTGCGAAGGGACCAAGAAATGGTGGCTTTGCCGCCCCTTGCAGCGACGACGACTTTCCCGGGCCTCGCTCGCCCGGCTCCTGTGGCGCAGCCTGGCGGCGCCAGCGAAGCCGTGCGCGTGGCGCAAGAGGCGCAAGCGGCCGCCGCCGAATCCACGAACCGTACCCGCGCGGCGCAAGAGCAATCGCGTGCCAATGCCGAGCGCGCCGCCAGCCAGCTCGCGCAAGAGGGCAACGCCGGTCCAAGGGCGCAGCTGCCCGATCCGCTGTTCTCGCAATCGGTCGGATTGTTCAACAACTCGTTCCGCGTGTTCGTGGATATCGTGTTGAACAACGATTCGGGCCGCCGCGTGGCGCGCGTCTACGGCACGCCGCCGGCCGAACCGCTGAACATCCCGGGTCCCGGTCCGGGCCGGATCCCGACGCGCTATCTCAATATCGACGTCTGAGTCTCAGGCGCAGTAACGCCGCCACATGGCGCGCAGCGCGCCGGCGAAGTCGCGCGCATAGGCCGTTTCGTCGCCCAGCGCGGACGCCTTGATCCGATCGCGCAACCCCAGCCGCAGCTCGGCCAGCGCTTTGGGATCGGCGACGGCCGCGCGCGCGCGCGCGATATAGGCGTCGTCGTCGTCGACCACCCAATCGCCCAGCCCGCAAGCGCCCAGGATCGAATCCCCGAAGCGGCCGAGCGGCGGGCGGTCGCGCTTGGAAACGCTCGGCACACCCATCCACAGCGCTTCGAACGTCGTCGCCCCGCCATTATGCGGAAAAGCGTCGAGCGCCACGTCCAGGCGCGCATAGGCTTCCCAGGTCGCAGGCTGGGGCGAGGTGGCGATCAGCTCGAGGCGCGACGCGTCCCCGCCCCACTCGGCGAAGCGCCGCGCGAACAGCTTGGCGGTCGCGTCTTCGCCGAACACCAGCGCGTTGAGCACGAGCCGCGCGTCCGGAATCGCGTCGAGCAATCGCGCCCACAGGCGAAAGCAGCGCGCGTTGTAGCGCACGGTGCGCGAGAAGCTGCCGAACGTCGGATAGCCATGGGCCAGCATCGGCAAGGGCGCGATGTCGGGCATCGCGTCTTGCGGCGCGTAGACGAAGCCCGTGCGCGGCAGGCGCCACACGCCTTCGACGAACGCGCTCTCCGCCCCCGGCGGCGCGAGACGCGCATCGCCGATATACCAATCGATCGCCGCGAGACCGGTCGTGCCGCCATAGCCCAGCCAAGACACCTGAACGGGCGCCGGCTTGCGCGCGAACGCGCCCAATCGATTGCCCTGCGTATGTCCCGATAGATCGACCAGCACGTCGATCGCGTCGGCGCGGATCGTGCCGTCGAGCGCTTCGTCGTTCAGATGGGCGCAGCTCCGCCACAGATCGAAACGCGCGCGGTAGCGCGCCGTCCATGCGTCGCCGTCGCCGGCGAAATTGGCGTAGGCGACGAGCTCGGCCTCCTCCGCGGGGAAATTCGCGATCAAGGGCCACAGGAAATGCCGCACCGAATGCACGCGGAAATCGGCCGAAACGAAGCCCACCCGCAAGCGCCGATCGGGCGCGCGGTCGTTGGCGTGCGGCAAGGCGGGCTGCGTCTGGCGCGCGCCCCAAGCGGCGTATAGCGCCTTGATCTGCTCGGCCGTCGCGTCGGGATCGTAATTCGCGGCGAACAGCCGGTTGCTTTCGACATCCGCGCGCCCCGGCTCGGCCGACAGCGCGATCGCGTAGCCCATTCGCGCGCCCGCGTGATCGAGCAGATCCTGGCGCACGGCGGCGGCGTTGCCGGGCGAGCCGATCGCCTCGAACAGCCCGAGCGCCGCGTGCGGCCGGTTCGCCGCCTTGAGTGCCACGGCGAGGTTGCTTTGGATCATCGGCTCGCCGGGCATGAGCCGGGCCGCGCGCTCGATCGCCGCGACCGCCCCGGCGGCGTCGCCCAGATCGAGTTTGGCCAGGCCGAGATTGCAGGCGATCAGCGCATGGTCCGGCGCCAGCGCGGCCGCGCGGTCGAACGCCGCCAGCGCGTCCAGCGGGCGGCCGAGCGCGCGCAGCGCGTTGCCTTCGTTCATCCACGCGTCGACGAAAGCGGGCTCGCGCGTGCGCGCGCGGACGAACTTGGCGAAAGCCGCCGCGTATTCGGCGCGGTTGAGATCGATCTGGCCCGCGAGGTTCAGCGCGTTCACGTCGTCCGGGTCGGCGGCGAGCGCTTGGTCGTAGAGCGCGCGCGCTTCGTCGAGCCGCCCTCCGCGATGCAGCTCGAGCGCGCGCTCGAGACTCATCGCGGCCAGATCAATTCGAGGCTGAGATCTTCGTCGGCCGCCACGCTCTCGACGATCTTCACGACCTTGGCGCCCTGGCGCATCTCCTCGGCCAGATCCTTGGCCACGCCGCCGATCTTGCGCCGCTCGGCGGGCGAAAGCTTGTCGAAGCGGCGCTTGGCCGAATCGATGTCCGGGCGCTGGCCGGTCTCGGCCGCCTTGCGCACGGCGCGCGACACTTCGGTCGGACCGCCGGCCACGCGCTCGATCGACGCCGCGAAAATTTCGAGCGTCTTCTGGCGGGCTTCGGGCGTGTCGCGGGGCGGGAGCGAGACCATGGCGGGGCCGAACCTAAAGCCAATCGGCCGTGAATTTCAACTGCCCGCGGCGGGTGGCGACCCCGGCAGGATTCGAACCTGCGACCACTTGCTTAGAAGGCAAGTGCTCTATCCGGCTGAGCTACGGGGTCAACGCACGCGATCGTACTTGAAATTGTCGGCGTAGCTTTTGGGTCTGACGCGCGCGGATTGCGGCGGCGCGATCTCGTAGTTCAGACCGTGGCGCGTCGCGTAGCCGATCGCGTCGTCTTGGGTTTCGAAGGACAGGCGGACCTGGCCGTCCGTGTCGGCCGAGCCCGCCCAACCCATCAAGGGATCGGCGCGCTTGGCGGCGGATGGCTCGAACTCCAGCACCCAAGACTGCGTCTTGGCCTTGCCGGACTGCATGGCGGTCTTGGACGGGCGGTAGATACGCGCGGGCTTGGTCATGATCGCGGGCCGGCGCGGGGGGTTGGGCCCGCGCCCGCCGGAAACATGGCCGCTCCCCCCGCCGAAGGCAACCGATATCAATATCGGTCGGGCGATATCAGTCGGCGAAGGCCGCCGACAGCGCGTCCGCCAGGCGCGCCGCGTCGGCGTCGAAGATCGACGCGGCGGCGGCGAGCTGGGCTTGCAAGCTCGGCGCCGGCAAAGCGGCTTCGATCCCCGCCCCTTCGATCCGGATCGGGCCCGAACTTTCGATCCGGATCGGGTTCGCCGAGGCGAGCGCCACCGCCAAGGCGTCGGAAGCCGGTGCCGCCGACGCCAGCTCCGGCGAAATCCCGATGCGATAGGCCGGCACCGGCCGTCCGTTCGAATCCGGTCCGATCACCCGCATTTCGGTGTTCACGTTCCCGGTGCGAACGAAGGATTCGACGAAGCGCTGATTGCCGATGCTGGTCGGGCCGGTCAGCGTGCCGACGACGGAGCCCAAATTGCGCGAGTCTGCGAAATTGGCGCTGATCCCGGTCTGCGGCGCCGAGCCCTGATTGGCGGAGACCACACCGCCCCCGGTTTCGATCCCGCCGACCGAAGCACCTCCGCCCGTGCCCTGCCCGCCCGAGAAAATCAACGCGGCGACCTGACCGGAAATGAACTGCCCGGTGGTTTGGTTGAGCGCACCGCCGACGGTGACCGGCGGCACCTCGAACCCGCCGACGGGCGGCGGCGGCG
>JAMNXK010000016.1 GCA_023653245.1 Tagaea sp. | reverse complement strand
TCCCGAGAAACAGGGGGCGGCGTGATGCGGCGCCCGCCGATGAAGGAAGGCGACGTGCTGATCGTGGCCCGCGTGCGGCCGGGCGAGCCCGTGCCCAAGGGCTTCAAGCTGTCCAAGCCCACGCCGACGCATCACGACCGTTTCGCCAAGCCCGCCGTGAAGCTGATCCAGGCCAAGCGCGGCCGCGCCAGCGGGAGCCGGGGCAAGTGATCTCTGTCTGGCAACTCGTATCGTTTGCCCTGGGGGTCGCTTTTTCGGCCGTCATCTCCGCGTGGTCGATCTGGCCTGAAGCCGAGTTTTCGCTGGGCCAGATCAGCGGGGCGCTGGCCGTGGCGATCGGCGCCCCCATCGTGGCGCGGTGGTTCGGCGAATGAGCGCGACCCGTGGCATCGATTATCGCCGCCCTCGGGCCGCGAAGATTCCGAGGGGGGGCATGAGCCTCGCCACGGTCGATAGCTCGCGCCAAGCGCAGCCCCGCCAGCGGGCGGCTAACGATTGGTATGTCGAGCCCGAATGGGCCGTGCTCGGGCTGCTCGACGTGCAGCGCTTCTCCGGGCTCGTGTGGGACCCGGCGTGCGGCAAGGGCACGATCCCGCGCGCGTTCAAAGCCGCGGGCCATCGCGCGCTCGGCACCGATCTGATCGATCGCGGCTTCGGCGCGGGCGGTTGCGACTTCACCGCGATCGATCCGAGCGAGCCCGGCAACCGCGTCGATAACGTCGTCAGCAACCCGCCCTTCGACAAAGCCGAGGCGTTCTTGCGCATGGCGCTCGCGTGCGCACGGCACAAGGTCGCGCTCCTGCTCCGCCTGTCGTGGCTGGAAGGGCGGGGCCGGCGCTGGGTGTTCGACACGACGCCCCTGACCGCCATCCATCCCTTCGCGTCGCGCGTCTCGATGCCGCCGGGTTCGGTCGCGCAAGAAGCCAAAGGCGGCGCCGTCGCCTTCATGTGGGCCGTCTGGGATTGGTCGCATCCCGTCGGCGCCCCGCCGA
This sequence comes from Tagaea sp., assembly GCA_023653245.1. Next base: position 14,274 of record JAMNXK010000016.1, on the reverse strand, counting down.
TCCTGCGACGCATCGAAAGGAAGCCCGGATGAACATCACCATCATCAACGATTCGCCGACGCACGCCGTGACCCTGCGCAAGCGCGTGCCGGGCCAACCGCGCACCGACGACACTTTGCCCCCGCGCGGGCGAGTCAGCTTCGTCAACCTGCCGCCCGACACGAGCATTTCGTGCCTGCCCGGCCCGGAAGCCGAGCCGGCGCAATCGCCCGCGCCCACGGCGCCGATCCCGAACCCGGCCTCGGGTGCCTCCGCCCCCACGCGCGCCGAGCTCGAAGCACTGACCTGGCCCGATCTGCGCAAACGCGCGATCGCCGCCGGCGCCCCCAAGACCGTGTCGAAAGCCGACGCGATCGCCCTGCTCCTCAACCAACCCGCCTGACCCGAAAGGACCCGCCGCCATGGCCAAGTCGAAGAAGACCAAGACCCCGAAAGAAACCGCCGCGCCCGCGACGGCGCAAGCCCAGGCTCTGCCGCTGTTCGCGCGGCCCGAGGAGGGCGTGATCCAGATCACCGTGGCACCCGCGCGCACCGATCGCATCAAGGGCTTCCGCGACGGCTTCCAGGAAGCCCAAGAGCATTTCGACCGCGGCGCCACCGCCAACGGCAAGGCGCGCGAAAAGATCAAGACCCTGGCCAAATCGTCGGGCGTGTCCACCAAAGCCATCTCGTGGTTCAGGCAGGGCCTGCGGATGGACCCCAAGGACTTCATCGCGGCGATCAACGACGTGGCGCTGCTGGCCGCCGATGCCGGGATCTTCGACCAATCGGAAGAGGCCGACCAAGCCGAGGCCCGCGAGGCCAACGCCGCCTCGGTCGACGCCGCCGAGCGCGACGCGGCGGGAGTGGCACCCGAAGCCCCGCCGCCGGCGGCACGGCTCGACGGCGCCCCGCCCAAGGGCATGATGGACGCGGCGATGCATCAAGGCGCGCAAGCGCGCATGGACGGCGCGCCCCTCGACGACTGCCCCGCCGACTACAACCCGACGCAAGCCGGGTGGTGGAAGGAAGGCTGGCGGCGCGAGGACGATCGCGAGCGAATCGCGGCGTCCAAGACGAGCTCGGGTGCGCTCAGCACCCAGGCTGCGAACTGAGGCCGCGCGGGTGACCAAATCCGCGCATTACTGCCCGACCTACACCCCGCCGCTGGACGGGGGCCCGTCGCCTTGGGCCCTCGATCTGCCGGCGGGGCCGTGGCGGCGCGAATTCGCGGACCACATGCTCGGCGTCGTGGTGGTGGACCGCGACGGCCGCGAAATTCTCGAGGTGCGAAACCGAACGCCCGCGGGCATGCCGGAGGCGCGCTGCAAGGCGATCGCCGATCTGTCGGCGGCGGCGCCGGAGCTTTACGCGGCGGCCAAGCTCGGGTTGGCGATCGCCGAATCGTGGGTGCACGACCAGCTCGACGGAACCGGGGGAGTCGACGACGCGCTCAAGGAGCTCGAACCCGTGCGCGCGGCGATCGCCAAGGCGGAAGGGCGAAAACTGCCATGATCGCGCTCGCCCTCGATCTCGGGAGCACCACAGGCTGGGCGCTGGCCCGGCCCGGCCGGTCGGTGCTGTTCGGCGTCGTCACCTTGGCGGGCGACCGCGCGCACGAGGGCGCCCGGTTCCAGGCGTTCCGGAACTTCCTGGCGGCAACGAAGGCCACCCACGACCGCGCGCGCGAGCCCATCGAGCACATCGTGTTCGAGCGCGTGATGGGCTTGCGTTGGGCCAACGCCGCCGCCGGCGAGGTGCAGATCGGCTTCAAAGCGACCCTGCTGGCCTGGGCTTATCACCATCGGATTCCGGTGGCGTCGTTCAACCCGGTGACGCTCAAGAAGCGCTTCGCGGGCGATGCGCGCGCCGACAAAGCCGCGATGATCTTGCGGGCCCGCGCGCTTGGGCACGAGGTGCGCAGCGAGCACGAAGCCGACGCCGTGGGCCTGCTCTACGCCGCCGGGGTGCTGAAGCCATGAAGGCGCTGGACCTGTTCTGCGGGGCCGCCGGCGGATGGCATTTCGGGCTTGCCCGCGCCGGGATCGAAGTCGTCGCGGGCTGCGAAGCCGATCCGTGGCGCCGCGCGGTCTACAGCCAACGCTATGGCGTGCCCGTCTATCCCGATATCCGCACCCTCACTGCCCGACAGGTGTTCGACGATCATGGCTCAATCGACGTTGTTTGCGGGTCTCCCCCTTGCCAAGACGCCAGCACCGCCAACGCCAAAGGCCAAGGCGTCGCCGGCGCGCGCACGGGGCTGTTCTTCGACGCCCTCGCGCTCATCGCCGGATTGCGACCCACTTGGGTCTGCCTTGAGAACGTTCCTGGCCTCAGAACTCGGGGCTATGACCGGGTGCACGATGGCCTGGAAAGCATCGGCTACGACTGCCGGCCGATCGTGGTGGGTGCTCGGCACGCCGGTGCCCCCCATCGCCGAAACCGAGTCGTCGTTGTTGCCAACCTGCCGCGCGTCGGACGCGGATCGCGGGGGGCGTGGGGATTTGGTGCAGGCGATCCGCGGCAACCCCAACAAGCATTTCACGATGCCGACCCCGCGACCGTTTGCCGGAGCACGGTCGCGGGGTGTCAATCAGACCGAGATCGAGCGGGCGCTTTACCTGACACCCACGGCCACGGCGAACATGGCAAGCCCGGCCATTTCGACATGGCCGGGGCATTGGGGCGAACTTTTACCGACGGCCACGAAGCAGGCCGGGGGCGCCTGGGCGCCCCCGCAGGGCACGGGGGTGAACCTCAAAGCGGCGTTGCGAGCAACGCCGCTGGCGCGGGATTGGCGCTCGGGCAAGACGAGCGAGGCGACGGCGGAGAAGAACAGCCGGCCGCTATCGGAGCAATGCTCGCGCGCTGGTCTGGCTGGAACGGCGGACCTCCTGCGCTTGGTGGAGTGGATGATGGGGTTTCCGCCGCGCTGGCTGCTCGACGCGGCCTTGGCCGTGCCTGTCTTGCCGCCTACGGCGACTCCTTCGTCCCGATCTTCCCCGAGCTCCTCGGCCGTTTCATCCGCAACGTCGAACTCGACGGAGTAACCGCCCCGTGACCGACGCCCCGCTTCCCCCGCTCCCCCCGCCGCCCGTGCCCGCCGACGCCGATCTGCGCGGCCTGCCGTTCATGCCGCTCTATGGCCAACAGCTGCTGGCCAGCGATTTCAACGCGCGCGCGTCGGACACCGGCTGGCGCGCCGCCGTGACGCTGTGGTGGCAGGCCTGGCTGCAGGTGCCAGCCGGCTCGCTGCCCGACGACGACGTGATTCTGTGCCGCCTCGCCGAACTCGGGCGCGATCTGCGCACATGGAAGCGGATCAAGGGCGAGGCGCTGCACGGCTTCGTCAAACACGCCGACGGCCGCCTCTATTCGCCGTTCCTGGCCAAGCTCGCCTGCGAGGCGTGGGATCGCCGTGTGCAAGAGCGTGCGCGCAAGGCGAAGTGGCGTGCCGAACGCGGCGGCGGGGACGCGTCAGGAGACGCGGACACACCCCCCTTGTCCCCGTCTCCGGACGCGGCGGCAGAGACGGGGACGCGACGGGGACAAACGCGAATGTCCCCGTCTCCGTCCGCGTCGCCGGACGCGTCAGGAGACGGTCAACGCGCTCTTAAGGGACAGGGACAGGGACAGGGATCTAAGAAAGAAGGTTCCGTTCCTTCGGAACGGGCGGGCGAGCCGCCGCCACCGGCTCCGCCGGTCGTTGTCGACAGGCTTGTCGAGACGATGCCGAGTAAACCCCCACAGCCCACCGAGATCGAGCTGATTCCGCCCGCGTCCGGCGACGCGTCGATCCCGCTGTTCCTGGTCAGGCCGCGCGACGGCGATTGGCGCACGGCGCTGTTCCGGCAGGGGTTGGACTGGCTCGCCACGGCCACCGGCAAGCCCGCGCCGAAGCTACGCGGCCTCGTGGGGCTATGGCTCAAGGCCCTGCAGGACGATGCCCGCGCGTGTTTCGACGTGCTCGCCGAAGCCCAGAAGCTCGATGTCGCCGAGCCCGTCGCGTGGATCGCCCAGGCCGTGGCCACGCGCGCCGGATCCTCGGGCGCCCAGCGCGCGGTCGAAGACGACGCAGCCCTCCGCCGCCGCGCCGAAGCCGCGGCCAACGCGGCGGTGTAGCCCGTGACCCTGATCGCCGCCCCCACTGCGATCGCGACCGTGCCGGACATGCTGGCGGGCCTCATGCGCCGCTTCCCCAAACACGTCCAGACGATCGAGGCCTGGGGTTCAAGCTATCGCCGCGTGCTCGGGCATCTGCAGCCCGCGCGCCTCGAAGCCGTGTTCGCCGAAGTGGTCGATGCGTGGGAATACAATCAGCCGCCCAAGCCCGCCGACTTCGCCAAGGCCCTGGGAGCAATCCCGACGGCCGATGGCGGGGCCGGCAAGCGCGCGGCGGACGCGCATCAAGCGTTGCTCGCGAAGGCCAATCGGCGCGACGAACTAGCGCGGCGCCTGGCGCGCGACACGCGCGAGCATTACGCGCCGTGGGCGAGCAAGGCCGCCGAGAAGTGGGGTGTCGATATCCAGCACGTCGAGCGCGCCATGTTCCGGGATGTGGGCGCGACCTACGGCACGCCCGACAAGACCACACGCGCCGGCAAGGCCGCCACCGAGGCGATTTTCAAAGGCGCGCCGGAGCCCGCGTTCATCGAGATCGACCTGTCCAACGATGCGTGGGCCAAATACAAGCGCTTGGCGCTGGCGCTCAGCCAGCAACCGGTTGCGGAGCCCGAGATCATCCCGCCCGGCCAGCACTCGATCGCCAAGCCGCCGCGCGAGTGGCCCGAGGAGGAGGCGCGTCGGCGCGACATCATCGCGCGCGCCGAGCGCGAGGCCGAATTCGCCGGCCGCGACCCCGACGGGGATTCCTGAGCATGGCGCGCCGGCGCCACAAGCGCGACCCGGCCAAGCCGCCGCATCGCTACGACCTCGTGACCACGCGGCTGCATCAGGTCTATTTCGCGATGGTCCCGCCGTCTCAGGAAGTCCAGGCGATCGTCGCTGGCTATAGGCGATCGGTCGAAACGCTCCGCGCCGAGCGCCAACGCCAGAGCCTCACCCAAGAACAGCTCGACGAACGCCTGGGCCTCACCCGCGGTCACGTCGAAAAACTCGAGAACCGGACCCGCATCGCCCGCGGCGACACCCTGATGCTCTGGGCCGACGGGCTCGGCTTCGAATTCGCGCTCACGCCCAAATCCGCGACTCGCCCCGAATAGGGCGCATCCCGGAACTATCGCCCTCGCCATTGCTGGAGCTTCCCGCCGTGCGTTGACGACCTAAAGCCCCGCGCCCAGCCTCGCGCGCGGTGCAACCCCCAGGTCGATCCGCCCGCATGCCTTCCGCTCGATCCATCCGTCCCCGCGTCCGGCAGGCCGTCGAACTCTTCGCCACCGGCCAAGCCGACAGCATCAAGGACGCCGCAGAGAAAGTCGGCATGCGCCGCGAAGCGCTCTCCCGGGCCTTCCATCGCCAAGACGTTCAGGACCTGCTCGACGCGCGCCTCAAGTCGTTCCGATCCATCCACGCAAAGGCCCGCGCTCAGCACGCGGTCGTCTTCCTCAGCGAAAACGCCAAATCCGAAGACGTGCGGTTCAGATCGTCGCAGTGGATTGAGCAGACCACAGGGATGGTCGATGCGAGCAGGCGGGCACGCGATGACTCGCCGGGCGGCGTCGTGGGCGGAACGTTCATGCTGAATCTCGTGTTTAAGGGCGACGCTGCAGCGCAAAACGGTGCACCGGGCGTGCAGTCGGCGACGCTGATCGAGCAACGCGTTGAAGCGGTTGAGCGATCCGAGCCAGCCCGCGTCCTTGCCAAGGTCGTGGTCGGGGCCGGCGGCGAGGGCGAGACCCCGGGGGGTCGAGATGGCGATCGCTGACCGAGACCCGGGGGGTCGAAAAATCACGCGCGGTCGCTCTGTTCCCCCGCTCCGCATCGGCGAGAGGCCTTCCCGAGGGCTGGTGATTTTTTCTCCTTGTCCGGAAGGTCCGCGATGATGGAATTCCGGATCGACTACGAGCCTGACGGCGCGACGCTGGAGCGGTTTCTGGTGTCTGGGGCGCCGGTGAAGGGGATCATCGGGCCGTGGGGTTCGGGGAAGAGTCGCGCGAGTTGCGTGGCGCTGGCGATGAACGTTGCGCGCCAGCCGGTATCGAAGTCGGGGAAGCGGCGCCGGCGGACGCTGGTGACGCGGCAGACCTACGCGGAGCTTCATGACACGACGATCAAGACGTGGCTGGAAGTTTTTCCGGAGAACGTCTTCGGTGCGATCGCCCGGTCGCGCCCGTTCCGTCACTACATTCGTGTGGCCGACCTCGATTGGGAGGTGATCTTCCTGGCGCTGGAAGGCGAGGACGACCGCAAGAAGCTGCTGTCGCTCGATCTGTCGGATGCGTGGGTGAACGAGGCGCGGGAGACGGCGCGCGGGATCGTGGACGACATCACCGGACGGCTGGGGCGGTTTCCGCCGGTGGCCGATGGCGGGTGCTTCCAGCCGCAACTACTGCTCGACAGCAACGCGCCGGGCGTCGAGCACTATTTGGCCGTGATGGCGGGTATGGCGCCGATGCCGCAGAACCTGTCGAGCGACGATCGGCAGCGGCTGACGAAGCCCTCCGAGTGGGATTTGCTGGTGCAGCCGCCCGGGCTGATCGAGGACAAGGACGCGGAAGGGAATATCCGAGGGTATCGGCCGAATCCGTTGGCGGAGAATACGCGCTGGCTGCGGCCGAACTACTACCTGGAGATCATCAAGGGCAAGGACCAGGGTTGGATCGACGTCAACGTGATGAACCGGCCGGGCCAGCCGCGCGCGGGCCGGACGGTCTATCCGATGTTCGTCGAGCGCGTTCACGTCGCGCGCCAGCGCTTGGAGTTCCTGGACGGGCACACGCTGTTCGTTGGCGTGGATTTCGGGCGCACGCCGGCGGCGGTGGTGGGCCAGCGCGTGTTCGATCGCTGGCGCATCCTGGGCGAGTTGTGCGCCGAGGATATGGGCGCGCGCGCCTTTGCGCGGATCTTGAAGCGCTGGCTGGCGGAGCGTTTCCCGCTCGCGCGGGTTTCGATGTGGGGCGACCCGGCCGGCAACGCGAAGGGGCAGGTCGACGACACGACGCCCTTCCAGGCGATGCGCGCGGAGGGGCTGGAAATCTACCCGGCCTCGACGAACGACGCGAGCGTGCGCCGGGGTGCGGTCGAAGAGGCGCTGCGCGCGATGGACGGCGAAGGCAATGCGCGCTTCCTGCTCGACGGCGAAGCGTGCCCGATCCTGCGCGCGGGCTTCCAGTCGGGCTATCACTTCCGCAAGCTGCAGGTGTCGGGTGCCGAGCTTTACGCCGACGAGCCCGAGAAGAACCGCTTCTCGCACCCGCACGACGCGCTGCAGTACCTGATGATCGGCGCGGGCGAAGGCCGCGCGTTCCTGGGCCGCGCGCGCGAGGCGCCCGCGGGTGCCGTGCGGGCGGCGAAGGCCCGCAAGACCACCTTCGACCGGCGGCGGGCGGGATGACCGAAGCGACACCCCTGCCGGCCTGGTACGTCGTGTTCCAGGACGCCGACGCGATCTTCGTCCATCGCTGGCTGAAGCCCGGCTTCCGGCATTGCTGGGCCTTCGCGTGGGACGAAGGGGCGGCGCGCTGGCTGGTGTTCGACCCGCTGTTCGACGGGATCTATCTGCGCACGGTCGATCAAGCGGCGCTGGCGGGCGCTTTGGCGCAACCCGCCCTCGCCTCGGCCACGATCGTGCTCGCGCCGCGCGTCGGCGCGCGCACGACGCGTCCGCATTTCATGGCCACCTGCGTGACCGCGATCGCGGCGTTGCTCGGGCTCGGCGCCCGCCGTGCGTTGACCCCCTACGGGCTCTATCGGACCTTGCTGGCCGAAGGTGCGGTGGTCGTGAAGGGATAGGCGATGGGCGGGGCGGTTCCGGCGATCGTGATCGAAAAGCAGTTTGAAGAGCGGGCGTCGCCGGCGCGAGTCAAGGCCGATGGTGCCGATCAAGCGACCCGCACCAAAGAGCTGGAAGCGCTACGCCGCGGGCTTCGTGGCCGGCGGTTCTTGCAGGGCGATATGGGCGAATTGGGCTATCTGGCGCCGCTGGGCGCAAATCCGGGCAGGAGTTGACGATGGGTTCGTTCTTCGGCGGCGGTCCTTCGCAGCCCGCGCGCGACGACAGCGCCGATCGCATGGCGCGCGAAGCGGAAGCCAAAGCGCGTGCCGACAAGGAAGCGCTCGAAGCCAAGCGCCGCGAAGACGAAGACATGCTGCGGCGCGGCCTGCGCGGCCGGCGCTCGCTGCAGGGCGCGGGCGGCGAGGCGGGCTTCGCCGACGCGCTGGGGGCCGGCCGTTGAGCAAAGCCCCCGCCCAAGCCCGCAAGCCGGGCCCCGACGACGAGGAGGTCGGCGCCTTCCTCAAGGGTCTGGCGCGCGCCCAAGGGCGCCGCGACATGGCCGCGCCGGTAATCGACGAATGCTACGAGCTCGCCATGCCGCTGCGCGAGCGCGTCTACTCGACGGGCCAAGACTACCGCGCCAAATCCGAGCGCCTGTTCGACATGACGGCCCCCGAGGCGGTGCAGGATGGTGCCTCGTCGATGTGCGACGACGTGTGGCCGCTCGACGGGGAGCCCTTCGCGCTGGAGCCCGGCAAGCAGGTCGCGCCCGCGCCGCGCGACGAGATGCGCAAGGAGCTCGCGCCGATCGCCGAAGACATCGTGACGACGCTCTACAACTCGAATTTCCGCGAGGCCTTCGAGGGCGCCCTGCAGGATTGGCATGTCGGCTCCGGCTTCGTGCTGCTCGACGCCGGCGACTTCGACAGCCCGCTGGTGGCGCGCGCGCTGCCGCTGTCCGAGGCGCTGCCCGACCTCGGGCCCCGCGACGAAATCGACAAGCTGTTCCGCAAGATCAAGGTCCGCGCGGGCGAAATCGAGCATCGCTGGCCCGACGCGAATCTCCCCGAGCTTTTGCGCAAGGCCGCCGCCGATACGCCCGACCGGGAATTCGAATTCGCCGAAGGCGCCTGCCGCGACTGGACCGCGAAGGATGCCGAAACGTGGGTCAGCCGCGTGGTGTGGCCCGAAGGCAAGGCGGTGCTGCGCCGGCGTATCGACAAGGGCTACGGCTCGAAGCCCTTCGTCGATATCCACTACAGCCGCGTGCCCGGCCATGTGCTGGGCCGCGGGCCCCTGCAGGTCGCACTGCCCGGCATCAAGACGATCAACGCCGTGATGGAGCTGGCGCTCTACGGCCTGGAAATGAACATGACCGGGCTGTTCCAAGCCGAAGACGACGGTGTGGTCAACGTCGATACCATCACCATCGAGCCCAACACGATCATCCCGGTGGCGGCGGGCTCGGGCGGGCTCAAATCGCTGACCGGCGACATCCGCGTGCGCGACGCGCAATGGATGATCGAGGGCTTGCGCGCCGATATCCGCCGCGCGGTGACGGGCGACGATCTCGGGCCCGTAAAGAATTCGCCCATGAGCGCCACCGAGGTGATGGAGCGCACGGCCGCGCGGGCCCGCCGCCGCGCCGGGCCCTATGCGGGCCTGATCGAAAGCGGCATGAAGGCGACCGTCGCGCGCACGGCGTGGATTCGCCAAAGCCAGGGCGCGTTCGAGATGAGCGCCATCGACGGCAAGGGAATCGCCTTCCGCCCGCTGGCCCCCATCACCCGCGCGCTGGGCCAAGACAAGATCCTGCGCTTCGGCCGCGCGATGGAGATGGTCAACGGCCTGATGGGCCCGCAGATCGCCCAGACGATCGTGAAGCAAGAGGACGCCGCGCGCTTCCTGTTCAACCAATTCGGGCTCGATCCGCGCCTCGTGCGCTCGAACCCCGAGATGAAGGCGCTGGTGGCGCAGATCGCACAGCTTGCCGCCGTGGCGCAAGCCGGGGGCGCGCCAGCGCCGATGGCCGCATGACCTCGCCCCTCGAACAGGTCGAAGCCCTGCTGAGCGGCGAGAAGATCGCCGGCCCCGACGGCATCGTGCGCGATCGCCAGGAGGAGCGCGACCTGAACGCCATCGCCGACCGGATGGCCGCCGTGCCCGGTGCCGATCGCGTGCTCGCCTGGCTCAAATCCATCACCGTCAACGTCACCCATGGTCCCGGGGCGACGGATGCGCAACTGCGCCACCATTCGGGCCAATGCTACGTCGCCGCCCTCATCCTCCGGAGAATCGAAGATGGCCGAAACGGAAAACCAACAGCAAACCCCGCCGCCGCCCGCCCCGGGCGCCGCGGCCGGAAACCCGCCGCCCCAGCGGCCTGAGTATTTGCCCGAGAAATTTTGGGACGCGAAGACGGGCCAGCCCAATGTCGAAGCGCTGGCCAAGAGCTATACCCATGTCGAGCAGCAATTCGGCAAAGGCCGCGAGGCGTTCGAAGCCGAGCGCTTGAAAGCGCGGCCCGAGAAGCCCGAAGGCTACGCGCTGGCGATCCCGGAGAAGCACCCGGCCGCCGAAGCGCTCGCCAAGGCCAAGATCAAGATCGTGGACAAGGCGCCCGAGAAAGCCGAGCCGGGCGTCGAGACCTATTTCGTGCTCGATCCCAAGGACCCGTTGTTTGGGTTTTGGCGCGAGCACGCGCACAAAAACGGGCTCAGCCAGGACGATTTCGCCGCCGGCGTCGCGCAATTCGTTCAGGCGCAGGCCGGGCGCGGCAAGGGCCTGCCGAGCGACGAACAGATGCGCGGCGCGGCCGAACGCTTGCGCGCCACCGAGCTTGGCGAAAACGCCGCCAAGCGCTTCGAGCACGTGGTGGGCCAGGTGAAGGCGATCGCGGGCGATTCGGCGGTGGCCGATCTCGATCTTGAATTCGCCTCACCCAAGGCGATCGCGTCCCTCGAAAAGCTGCTCGCGCGCGCGGGCGCCCCCGCTTTCTCGCCCGAGGCGGCGCCCGCCGCCGGCGCGCCCTCGATCGACGAGCTTAGGGCGTTAATACGCTCGCCTGAGTACCAGAAGGGCGACCCGGAGACGGTCAAGAAGGTCGCCGAGGGTTACCGGCGCCATTATCCGGGCGAAGCGAAGCCCAATTTCGGCCGGGCGGTCTGATCGCGCGGAAACACCGATGGCGCCGGGCTCGGATGCGGGTCCGGCGCTTTTTCGCGCCCGCCGTGCGTTGAGCGCCGGCGCCGCTTTCCCCATCCTCTCGCGCACAAGCCAAAGCGACCACGGCCCGGCGGCCGGGGGCGCGGCCCGCGCAAGCGGACAACCGCTCCACCCCCACCCAAGGACAACCCGGAAGCCCAGGCGGGAACCCACCCCGTTTGACCGGAGTTGTCACCATGTCCCAGACCATCGAACAGGCGTTCGTTCGCCAGTACGAAGACGAGGTCCACGCCGCTTACCAGCGCATGGGCACGAAACTTCGCGGCACCGTGCGCACCAAGTCCAGCATCGTCGGCAAATCGACCACGTTCCAGAAGGTCGGCAAGGGCTCGGCCGTGACCAAGGCTCGCCACGCGCAGATCACGCCGATGAACGTCGATCACTCGAGTGTCGAGTGCAACCTGGTCGACTACTACGCCGGCGACTGGGTCGATGAGCTCGACCAGCTCAAGACCAATATCGACGAAAAGGCCGTGGTCGTGAACGCCGGCGCCTACGCGCTCGGCCGCAAGACCGACGAACTGATCATCACGGCGTTGTCGGGGGCGACCATCACGGTGGGCGACTACTCGACTGGGCTCACCCGCAAACTGGTCTTGGACGCGCTCGAAGCGCTCAATTCGCGCGACGTGCCGAACGACGGCCAGCGCTTCGCCGCCGTCTCGTCGCACGCCTGGGGCGAGTTGCTGCGCTTGGACGAATTCTCGCGCTCGGAATTCGTCGGCACGGACGGTCAGCCGTGGAAGGAAGGCCAGATGTACAAGCGCTGGCTCAACATCAACTGGATGGAGCATTCCGGCTTGCCGCTCGCCGCCGGCGACGACCGCGACAGCTTCCTCTACCACAAGACCGCGATCGGTCACGGGTCGGGCCAGGACGTAAAGTCCGACATCACGTGGCACGGCGATCATGCCTCCTGGTGGGTGAACAACATGATGTCGCAGGGCGCGGCGCTGATCGACGCCACGGGCATCGTCAAGCTTCGCCTCGACGACGACGCGGTCTACTCCTGATCGGGATGACGGGGCGGGGACAACCCGCCCCTTCGTTCTCCCGCAGCCCCTCGAAAGGAATTCCTCATGGCTTACATCGCTTCCGGTCTCCAGAAAGTCGCCAATGGCGGCGTCATCGGCGCGGGCGAAGGCTCCGCCCGCTCGGTCTGGCACTACGTCACCAACGACACGCTCATGGCCGTGCTGGCCTCGGGCTATTTCAATTCGGCCACTTCGTTGCTCACCAAGGGCGACATCATCCTGGTGTCGGGCGATGTGGACGGCGTGCCGCAATCCGGCATGATCGAGGTCTCCTCGGTCACGGGTGCGGCCACCGTCACGACCACGGCCAAGTCGGGCTACGTGCTCAACTGCACCGTCAACCTCACGGACGGCGATTCGGGCTACGTCGTGGCGCCGGCCGCCGGCGAGGTGATCCGCATCGATACCGTTCTGCTGGGCGGTGCGGTGGCCACCAACAACGCGACCGTCACGCCCAAGATCGGCGCGGCCGGGGCGGGTGTCGCCATGACCGGCGGCGCGATCACCGTGACCGCGTCCGGCTCGGCGATCGGCGATCTCGACAATTCGTCGCCCACGGCCGCGAACATGGTGGCGGCGGGCAACCTGATCTACTTCACCGTCTCGGGCACGCCGGGCGGTTCGCGCACGGCCACGGCCTCGATCCTGGTCATCGGCTAAACGGCACTCTCGCGGGCGGCGGGAGCGCCGGTCCCTCGGGGGAGCGGATCGGCGGGGCCGGGCGGGCGGGGGAAACCCCGCTCCCCGGCCCTTCGCATGTCCGCCGTGCGTTGTGAGCCGCGGGCCAGCACCCCATCGTCGCCCGCATGACCGGCCAAACGCCCTTCCGGATTTGCTCGCAGGCGCTGATCCAAATCGGCGCCAACGCCATCGCGTCGTTCGACGACGGCACGACCGAATCGACGGTCGCGGGCCAGGTCTACGAGCCCACCGTGGCCGCGCTGCTGTCGCTGCCGCGCTGGACCTTCGCCAAGAGGTGGAAATCCCCGCTGGAACGCAAGCCCGGCACGCCCGCCGGGCGCGGATCGGCGCAGTACCATTTGCCCGCCGACATGCTGGCGATGGGCGGTCTGTTCGATTCCGCGCGCAACCCGGTGGACTTCACCATCGGCGAGGGCACGATCGTGACCTTGTCCGAAGGCGACTGGACGGCCGAATACACCTACCGCGCGCCCGAATCCGTGTGGCCGCCGCTGTTCGCCCAGGCCGTCGTGTCGGAGCTTGCGGGCATCTTCGCGCTGGCGGTGGCGCGCAACCAATCCCTGGGCGACGCTTGGACCAAGCGGCACCTGAACGTCGATCTGCCGCGCGCGCGCACGGTGGACGCGCAATCGCAAACCACCCGCCGCTTGCGCTCGGGCCGCCTGGTGTGGGCACGCGGATGAAGGCCCGGGAAGCCCAGACCAGCTTCGTGGCGGGCGAGCTGTCGCCTTTGATGGCCGGGCGCATCGACAACCGGCTGTTCAAGAACGGCGCAGCCAAGCTCACCAACCGGCGCCTGCTGGCCCAGGGCGGCACGGCGTCGCGCCCCGGCATGGCCTATCTCGCCACGCTCGTCCCCGCTCACGACGCGCCGGTCAAGTACTGGGATTTCACGTTTTCGAGCTCGCAAGCCTATCTGTGCGTGTTCTCGAGCGGGCGGCTGGACGTGTTCACGCATCCGGTCGCCGCCGGCGCAGCGCCGGCCGCCACGCTGACCTCGTGCCCTTGGACCACCGCGATGATCCCCGATCTGTGGATCTTCCAGTCCGACGACACCATGTTCGTGATGCACCCCGACATGCCCGAGCAAGTGGTGAAGCGCACGGGCGCGACCAGCTTCACGCGATCGGCCCTGAGCTTCGAGCAGCACTCGTCGGGCGCGCCGCGCTATCAGCCCTATTACAAATTCGCCGAGCCCTCGGTCACGCTGACGCCCGGCGCTACCAGCGGCTCGGGCGTGACCTTCACCGCTTCGGCTTCGGTCTTCGTGGCCGATCACGTCGGCGCGCTCATCCGGTACAAGAAGAAGGAAATCCTGATCACCGGCTACACGTCGGGCACGGTGGTGACCGGCACGGTGCGCGAGACGCTGGGCGGCGCCACGGCGGATATCGATTGGGACGAACAGGTCAGCAGTGCGGCGCGCGGGTATTTCCGCTG
>JAMNXK010000338.1 GCA_023653245.1 Tagaea sp. | reverse complement strand
GTGATCTTCGTGCTCGGTTTCCCGCTCGATTTCGTCGAGATCGTGATCATCATGGTGCCGATCGTCGGTCCCATCCTGCTGCAGATGGATATCGACCCGATCTGGTTCGGCGTGCTGATCGCCATGAACCTGCAGACGAGCTTCCTCACCCCGCCTTTGGGGCCGACGCTGTTCTACCTGCAAGGCGTGGTGCCGCCCTCGGTCAAGACCGGGGACATCTATCGCGGCGTGACACCCTTCGTGATCCTGCAAGTGATCGGGCTCGCCACGGTGATGGCGTTCCCCGCGCTCGCAACCTGGCTGCCGGGCGTGCTTTTCTGAATTTATAAAATCTAGTCTTATATAGTATAATCAGTCCTCATCCAATCAATGCGAATGTCCTCAAGCGCACTGGCCATGGCCAAATCTGCAGGCGTTGCGATTTTCACCGGGCCGTTTGGCATCAAGGTAGAGTTTATTAATAAAAAATAAGCAGTATGATACACATCGGAGCAGATTGTTGCTGTATCTCTACGATTGAATCTTGGCTTCGGATTAAATCCAATATTCCCAATAAAGTTGGCCCAGTACATAGACGTAATGGTTCCAAGGGAGTAGGGCTCTCGGATTCGAGCTGTAGCATCAATCGCCAATCGCAATCCACGCTCTCGGTGAGCGACAAGTTCGCCTGCGCTCGCGTTTGGAGGGCGTTTCTCGCGCCGCACTCGAATTCTGGAGGTTGTCGCGTAATCAAATAAATCAGATATTTTACCCCAGCAAGCTCAGCCTCAACAATCCTACCTCGACCAATATAAACTGCCGCATGGTGCCACGCTGCACAGTCAAAAGGAAAACCTGCTTTTAGCTGTGCTTGAATTATCGCCTTGGACATCCGACCCAAAGAAAGATCATTAAACAGCAGCAGATCGCCCTCTTGTAACTGCTTCAAGTTCGGAATCTGATTGCGTGTCCGCACCCCTTCAGGGAGGGCCACCCCAGGGTTCACAGCCCCATTCGTGGATTTTTCGTTGGGATCAATGCCGAGCCAATTGTTCGGCGCTTGAGCTAAATCCATCTCCATAAAGTCACTTCACTAACCGCGCTCAACCTTAAGGACTTGCACCGCTCCGTTGGCTTGGAGGTCGTACGTTACGTTCAAGCGATTACCTTCCTTAAGGCGCAAAGAAGCTATATCTTCGCCGTGATATCCCTTGATCTTATCTAGCGTAAAAACCTGCCCGATCACCAACCCGGAGGACCCCGACATCTCTGCCGCTCCAGCGCACAAACTCACCAGATGCTTTTGATGTCATCTCACGTTCTCCTGTATGGAAACAATATAGCAATCCTCGCTCAAGTCAAGATCCAGGCGGCGTGTCAATCCGGATGGCGTTCACCGCAAGAACGGCAGATCGAGGCCCTGTTCGCGCGCGCAGTCGATGGCGATGTCGTAGCCCGCATCGGCGTGGCGCATCACGCCCGTGCCCGGATCGGCGGTGAGCACGCGCTTCAAGCGCCGCGCGGCCCCCTCGGTGCCGTCCGCGACGATCACCATGCCCGAATGCTGCGAAAAGCCGATCCCCACGCCGCCGCCATTGTGGAGCGACACCCACGTCGCCCCGCACGCGGTGTTGACGAGCGCGTTCAGCAGCGGCCAATCGGCGACCGCGTCCGTCCCGTCTTTCATCGCTTCGGTCTCGCGGTTCGGGCTGGCGACCGAGCCCGAATCGAGATGGTCGCGCCCGATCACGATCGGCGCCTTGAGTTCGCCCAGCGCCACCATTTCGTTGAACGCCATGCCGGCCTTTGCGCGATCGCCCAAGCCGATCCAGCAAATGCGCGCGGGCACGCCTTGGAACGCGATGCGCTCGCGCGCCATGTCGAGCCAGCGATGCAGATGCCGGTTCTCGGGGAAGAGCTCCTTCATCTTGGCGTCGGTGCGCCAGATATCCTCGGGATCGCCCGACAGCGCCGCCCAGCGGAACGGCCCGATGCCGCGGCAGAAGAGCGGGCGGATATACGCGGGCACGAAGCCGGGGAAGTCGAAGGCCCCGGCCACGCCCTCGTCCTTCGCGACTTGGCGGATGTTGTTGCCGTAATCGAGCGTGGGCACGCCCATGCGATGGAAATCGAGCATCGCGCGCACGTGAACGGCCATCGACTTCTTCGCCGCCGCCGCCACGGCGCCGGGATCGCTCTCGCGCTCGCGCAGCCAGCGATCCACGCTCCAGCCCGCGGGCAGATAGCCGTTGATCGGATCGTGAGCCGAGGTCTGGTCGGTGACCATGTCGGGGCGCGCGGCCTTGTCGCCCGCCGCCGCGCGCCGCGCGAGTTCGGGAAAGACGTCGGCCGCGTTGCCGAGCAGCCCGACCGAGATCGGCGTCTTGGCGCCGTTCACCATGGCGAGCGCCTTGTCGAGATCGCCGGTCCACGCGTCGAGATAGCGCGTCTGCAGGCGCTTCTCGATGCGGCTCATCTGGCACTCGACGGCGAGCATGGAGGCCCCCGCCATCGTCGCGGCCAGCGGCTGCGCGCCGCCCATCCCGCCCAAACCGCCGGTGAGGATCCACTTGCCCGAAAGATCGCCGCCATAGTGCTGGCGGCCCGCTTCGGCGAAGGTCTCGTAGGTGCCCTGCACGATGCCTTGGCTACCGATATAGATCCACGAGCCCGCGGTCATCTGGCCGTACATGAACAGGCCCTTGCGGTCGAGCTCGTGGAAATGGTCCCAATTGTTCCAATGGCCGACGAGGTTCGAATTGGCGATCAGCACGCGCGGCGCGTCCTCGTGCGTTTCGAACACCGCCACGGGTTTGCCCGACTGCACCAGCAGCGTCTGCGTCGGCGTGAGGCGCTTGAGCGTCTCGACGATGCGATCGAAGCTGTTCCAGTCGCGCGCCGCGCGCCCGATGCCGCCATAGACGACCAGTTCCTGCGGCCGCTCGGCGACATCGTCGTCGAGATTGTTCATCAGCATGCGCAAGGCCGCTTCGGTCTGCCAGCTCTTGCAGCTGATCGCGGGGCCGGTGGGCGCCTTGATCTTGCGGGAATTGTCGAGGCGGGGGTCGGTCATGAACGCAATCTCCCGAGGGTCTTGGTGAAGTCGGCGCGCGCTTGATCTTCGTGGCGATGGTGCCCTTCGCGCACCATCCACTCGCCGCCGATCACGACGTCGCGCACCGGATTGGCATTGCCCGCGAACAGCCAGGAATCGACGATCTCGTCGTCCCGGCGCGCGAGCAGCGACGGATGCTCGGGATCGAGCACGACGAAATCGGCGCGCCAGCCGGCGGCGAGTTTCCCGACTTTGCGGCCGCAAGCTTGCGCCCCGCCATCGGCCGCGCGCTCGAACAGAAAGGCGCCGGTCGAGCCGCCGGAAGCTTTGGCGGCGACGTTGCGCTTGAGCCGCGTGAGCCGCAGGCCGTATTCGAGCCAGCGCAGCTCCTCGACCGGACTGGCGCACACGTTCGAATCCGTGCCGATGCCGAAGCGCCCGCCTTGGGCGGCGAATTCGGGCAGCGGAAAAATTCCGTCGCCGAGATTGGCCTCGGTCGTCGGGCATAGCCCCACGACCGCGCAGCGATGGGCCATGGTGGCGATCTCGTCCGGCGTGGCGTGGGTGGCGTGGACCAGGCACCAATGCTCGTCGACCGGCGCGTTCGCCGCGAGCCACGCGATCGGCGTGGCGCCCGACCAGGCGACGCACTCGGCGACTTCCTTGGGCTGCTCGGAGATATGGATGTGGATGGGTGCCGATCCGTCGAGCTTGCGCGCCAGCTCGATCGCGCGCGCGAGATGGTCGGGCGGCATTGCGCGCAGCGAATGCGGGGCGATCCCCACCCGCACATTGGGATCGCCGCGATGCCGGCGCGCCAGGCGCTCGTAAAGATCGGCGAACGAATCTTCGGACAGCGCGAAACGCTTCTGCCGTTCCGACAAGGGCGTGCCGCCGAACCCGCCGGCGCGATAGACCACCGG
>JAMNXK010000337.1 GCA_023653245.1 Tagaea sp. | reverse complement strand
ACCGCGCATTGGGAAGGCGTGCTCAAGGAGTTGGTCGAGGAGCACGCGCGCGAAACCCAAAGCCGCCACGCCCAGCGCATCCTGTCGGACTGGGATCGCGAGGTGGTGAAGTTCCGCCAGATCGTGCCCAAGGAAATGCTCGCGCGCCTGGCGCACCCGGTGCGCCGCGCGGACAAGCGCCGCGGCCAAGCCGCCGGGGACGATTGAGGCACGGGGCGGCCGCACGATCGTGGTCCTGGTTTCGGCGAGGTCGCGGCGGGTCAGCGCGCGTGCCTGCCCTCGACATAGTGCCTGTCGAGAGCCTCGATCGTGAAATAGGGTGTGGCCGGAATGCGCCGGACGAAGCCGCGCGCTTCGCCGCCGATGGCGCGCTCGACGAAGCGGCGTTCTTCGTCGCCGGTCATGTTCCATGTCGCCCGATGGCAGAGTTGCCAGTCGCGCTCGACGAACATTCCGCGCGGACCCAAGGCCAGGCAGCTTCGACGGGGGCCCATCCAAACGGGATCGGTCAGATACATGAACCCGAGCTCTCGGATGAAGTCCGGCGCCCAGTGTCGCGCGACGACGCCGGTGTCGGCATGGATCAGCACAAGCCCGTCGTCGCGCCCCATGCGCAGCGAGCCGGGCCGCAATTCGAGCACGCCGCGATCGGTGTGCAGCGCGCTGGGACCGGCGGCGGCGTAGCGCAATCCCGGACGATCGAAGAGCGCGTTCGGATCCAGACGCGTGGCGAGCCGATGCCGCCGCCACTCGCCGCCAGCGAGCCGCCCTTCGACCTCCACGACGACCGCGAGTACATGGCCGTGGGGACCTGTCGTCCGCGCGACGACGCGTTTGGGATCGCGCGTTTCGGCGATGTCGCCGAAGAGCACCAAACAGGCGGCGGGAACGCCGCCGCACTCGGTCAGCGGCCGAAGGGCGGGCTCGCTCGCGACGGGGTCGCAGGCGGCGAGCGCGAGAAGGGCGAGGACGGCGCGGTTCACGACGGATCGGGACGGCGC
The DNA here is from genome assembly GCA_023653245.1 of Tagaea sp. The sequence continues at coordinate 2,957 of JAMNXK010000337.1, read as the reverse complement.
GCGAAGCGGATATAGAACGGCGCGCCGCCCACGCGATAAGTGAAGGGATCGAGCGCTTCGGGGTCGTACCCCGACGCTTCCACGAGCGCGTCGATCGCGAAGGCTTCGTCGTCCTCGACCATGTGGAACTCCGCACGACGGCAGGAATCCGAGGCGAGACGGATGAAGTCGCCCGAGCCCGCCATACGAAGGCACCGGCCGCCGACGATCCAAACCGGGTCCCGGCCATCGACGAAGGCGAGCCAAGGCAAGTCCGGGCGAGGTTCGGGCATCCAATGCGCCCAGTCGAAACTCGGCCCGTAAACCAAGCGCGACACGCGCGTCCGCGGATCGACGAGCAGAAAATTGGCCGGATTTCCGAGGCGCAACGCGCCGGGCAGCAATTCCAGGGCGCCATGGGTCGTGGCGATCTTGTCGGGGCCGAACGCCGCGAAAGTCGCGAAATCGCCGTCCTCGAAAGCGGGCTCGAAAGCGCGCAAGCGCAGCTCGATCGGTCGCCAATGCCCGCCGCCGAGGCGGCCGACGACCGTCGTCTCCACCTCGACGTACTGCGCGCGGTCGCTCGACCAGCGGTTCCGCGCGCCCAGCGCGCTCACCGGGCCGTTAAGGACGACGCAGGTTTCGACGCCGGCCGGGCATTCCTCGAGCGCGCGCACGAAATCCATCGGCAAGGGCGGCCGTTCCTCGCACGCGCCAAGGGCGAGCAAAGCCGCCATCGCCAAACCGCGTCCGACCGCCATGTTCCCGCGAAGCTCCATCTCGATCGGAGAATAGGATACACGAAATTCGGCGTAAATATGGCGCCGCGTCGCCTGGGACGGCGCGGAACAACGCGCTATAACCGGCGGATGGAACGGCCTTCGCCATTGTTGCGCGCGCTGCCGGTGGCGCTGGTGGTCGGGCTCGCGCTCGCGGCCTACGCGCACCGCGACGCGTGGGACGCGCAAGCGTTCCTGGCGTTGGTCGCAAGCTGGGGCGCCTTCGCCGGCGTCGGTTTCGTGCTGATCCATGCGTGCGTCTCGCTGGTGGGATTTCCGCGCTGGGCGATGGCGATCGTGGCGGGCGCCTTGTTCGGCGCTTGGGGCGGCATTCCCTGGGCGTTGGCGGGTGCGGTCGCCGGCGGATCGTCGGTGTTCGCGCTGGCGCGCTTCGCGAATTCGGGTGCGGTCGTGCCGCACGACCTGCCGCGCGTGGGGCCGTGGATCGCGCGCGCCGAGGCGGGCGGCTGGCGCACGGTGGCGATCTTGCGCCTGCTGCCGCTGCCCGGGATCGCGGTCAATATCGGGCTCGGGGTTTCGGCGATCGCCTATCGGCAATTCGCGTTGGGAACGGCGGCGGGCTCGCTGCCGCATTCGATCGTCTTCACCAAGCTGGGTGCTGCCGGCGTGCTGGTCGCGCAAGACGGGCTCGCCGAAGCGCGTTTGCCGTTGGCGATCGCGGCGGTGGCGGGACTCGCGGCGGTGGCACTGAGCTTCCTGGTGCGCAAGCGGGCGCGCGCATGAGCGGGCTCGGCTTGGTCGACGCGTTCGGCCGCGCGGTCGAAGGCCCGGACGACGTCAAAGCGACGCTGGGCGAACTCGTCGCCAAGCTGGAAACGCGCGGCTATGGCGTCCTGCTATTCTTGTTCGCCGCGCCGAACCTGACGCCCGGGCCGTCGATGCCGGGCTTCTCGACCGTCTTCGCGCTGCCGCTCGTGTTGATCGCCGCGCAGATGGCCTGGGGCGTTCCGAGTCCGAAACTGCCCGGCTTCCTGGCGCGGCTGGGCGTGGCGCGGCCGCGCGCAAGGTCGATCGTGGCCTATCTCGCGCCGACGCTGGGCCGGGTGGAAAAGCTGCTGCGTCCGCGCTGGCCAAGGCTGCTGACCCCCGGCATACAAAAGGCGATCGGCGCCGTCGCGATCCTCGAAGCGGTCCTGCTGCTGATCCCGCTGCCCTTCCTGCCGATCATCCCGTCGGTCGCGCTGACGATCGTCGCCCTCGGCCTGATCGCGCGCGACGGGGCGGCGGTGGCGCTCGGGCTGGGCGCCTGCGCGGTCGCGGCGGTCGCCTTCGCCGCGGCGTTGATCTTGGGTGCCGCCGCCCTCGGTCTGGCGTAGACTCGGGCCCACGGATTCGCATGCGCACGCTTTTGCATCTGCCGCTCTCGCCTTTCTGCCGCAAAGTCCGCGTGGCGATGGCGGAAAAGCGCCTCGATGTCGAGCTCAAGGTCGAGAAAACCTGGGAGCGGCGGCCCGACTTCCTGTCGCTCAACCCGGCCGGCACGGTGCCGGTGCTGATCGAGGAATCGGGCTTCGCGATCTGCCACAGCCAGGCGATTTGCGAGCATCTCGACGAAGCCTATCCCGAGCGCGATCTGCGCGGCGAAACGCCGCAAGCGCGCGCCGAGATCCGCCGCCTCGTCGCGTGGTTCGACGAGAAATTCGCGCGCGAAGTCGTCGACTGCCTCTATCGCGAGAAAATGATGAAGCGGTTTTTGGGCACGGGCGAGCCGTCGAGCCAGGCGATCCGCGCGGGCTATCAGAATATCCGCTACCATATGGAATATCTCGGCTGGCTCGCCGAGCGGCGCCGCTTCCTGGCCGGCGAGACGTTCAGCCTGGCCGATATCGCGGCCGCCGCCCATCTTTCGACCCTCGACTATATGGGCGATGTGCCCTGGGACGCCTATCCACGCGCCAAAGAATGGTACGCGCGGATTAAAAGCCGCCCGTCTTTCCGTCCGCTTTTGGCCGATCACGTGCCCGGTTCGCCGCCGCCAACGCATTACGCCGATTTGGATTTCTGATGGTGAGGCGAGTTTCGCCTCAAATTTCCTGAAAAATCTAACTAAATCCGTGCGTTAAATTTCAAGGCAGCATGTCTTTATCTGCGGACAAAGGCATCAAATTTGCTATTTTCGGCCCTGGCGTTTGCAGAATGCAAATGTGATCGCCGCCGTCCTTTCCAACCGCAGAAATT
>JAMNXK010000336.1 GCA_023653245.1 Tagaea sp. | reverse complement strand
TCGATGCCCAGCGACAAGGGCGTGACGTCGAGCAGCAGCACGTCCTTGACGTCGCCCTTGAGCACGCCCGCCTGGATGGCGGCACCCACCGCCACGACCTCGTCGGGGTTCACGCCCTTGTGCGGCTCGCGGCCGAAGAACTGCTTCACCGTCTCGACGATCTTGGGCATGCGCGTCATGCCGCCGACGAGCACGACCTCGTCGATTTCGCTGGCCTTGAGGCCGGCGTCTTTCAGGGCGTTGCGGCACGGCTCGATCGTACGCTGGACGAGATGATCGACCAGGCTTTCGAGCTTGGCGCGCGTGATCTTGATGTTGAGATGCTTCGGGCCCGACGCGTCGGCGGTGATGAAGGGCAGGTTCACCTCGGTTTGCACGGCCGAGGAGAGCTCGATCTTCGCCTTCTCGGCGGCTTCCTTCAGACGCTGCAGCGCGAGCTTGTCCGAGCGCAGGTCGATGCCCTGCTCCTTTTTGAACTCGGAGGCCAGGTAGTCGATGATCTCCTTGTCGAAATCCTCGCCGCCCAGGAACGTGTCGCCGTTGGTCGACTTGACCTCGAACACGCCGTCGCCGATCTCGAGCACCGACACGTCGAACGTGCCGCCGCCCAGATCGTAGACCGCGATCGTGCCGGTCTTCTTCTTCTCCAAGCCATAGGCCAACGCGGCCGCCGTCGGCTCGTTGATGATGCGCAAGACTTCGAGGCCGGCGATCTTGCCGGCGTCCTTGGTCGCTTGGCGTTGGGAGTCGTTGAAATAGGCGGGGACGGTGATGATCGCTTGGGTCACCTTCTCGCCCAGATAAGCCTCGGCGGTTTCCTTCATCTTGATCAGGGTGAAGGCCGAGATCTGCGAGGGCGAATACTTCTTGCCCCTGGAATCGACCCACGCGTCGCCGTTGTCGGCCTTGACGATCTTGTAGGGCACCATGCCGATGTCTTTGGCCACCATCGGGTCGTCGAAGCGGCGGCCGATCAGGCGCTTGATCGCGTAGAACGTGTCGGAAGGATTGGTGACACCCTGGCGCTTGGCCGGCTGGCCGACCAGACGCTCGCCCGAATCGGCGAAAGCGACGATCGACGGCGTGGTGTTGGCCCCTTCGGCGTTGGGGATGACCTTGGGCGTGGTCCCTTCCATGACCGCCACGCAGGAATTCGTGGTGCCCAGATCGATGCCGATAACTTTGCTCATCGCGTCCTCTTATGCGGCGATCCGCTCGGCCGGCCCTTTGGCGAAAGGCACCGGCACCGGGACCCCTTAGGGTAATCGGGTGCGTCTTCCGGGGTGGAAAACCGAGGGTTCCGGGCCTTCCCACCCCAGGCGCGCACCGCCGACTCCGGGAAGACCCTACCGTTGGAAGCGATATAGGCGGGTTCCGGGGGGCTCGCAACGCCTTGCGGGCATTTGCGCAGGATTTTCCGTCCCGAGACGGATCGACAGGATTTCTTCCGGAAGGATTGACTTCAGGGAGTCATACGTTCTATATTGGCGATGAGACAACTCCGTTCGGCGTGGTTTACGTCCCGTTAACCAGAATGGTTCGGGCGCGACGAAATGGGGCCCTCAAGGACTTCGAGAAACGAGGTTCGTGTCATGAGTACCGTTCAGAATGTCGGTCTCGGTGCGCCGAGCGTAACGTATCCGGAAACCCGCGCGATTCAGGGCCAAAGCCCTGCGTCGACTCGCGAAGATCAGCCGCGCGCCAGCACGGCCGACCAAGTCCGTATCCAGGCTTTGGAGGCGCGCGACGCCAATCGCACGCGCACCGAAGACGCCAAGGACAAGGCCGAGTCCAAGGAAGCGGCGAAATACGCGAGCAAGGTGGGTCTGGTCGACGGCACGCTCGACGCTTTCGTGGACATCGTGGATCCGCGGTTCCAGACGCGCATCGCGCGCGTGTTCGGACCGTCGGAGGCGGCCCCGGCGATCGCCGAGGCGCCCGTCCCCGCAGGGATCCGCAAGGCCTACGAAAGCATCTCGGGTGCCGCGCCCGGGACCTATCGCCAAAGCGCGTGAAGATTTCGCGCGCTCGGTAGCGAATGCCACCCGCCGCCTCGCCCGAGGCGGCGCCGGAACAACTTGCCTTCGCCGCGCTTGTCCCCGACAAGCCGCGGCGAACGGCGGTGGAGCGTTCGTCAGTCCGCGTCGGCCAGCAGATCGGCCAGCCGATCGAGGCTTTCGGCCCAGCCTTTCTTGGCGATTTCGCGCTCGGCGCGCAGATTGGGATGGCGCGCGGCCGAGGACGGGCGCACGGCCTGATGCACCACGATCTTGCCGCGATGGCCTATATCCTGGAACGCCACGGTCGTTACGAACGTCACGTCGAGCGGCCAATCTTCGTAGCCCGGGTGCGACGCCGGCCGGCCTTGTTCGTCGGTGAACCACAGCGGAAACACCAGGCGATCGGGTTCGCGCACTTCGCGGAAGCGGCCTTTGACCCAGATTTCCCGCCCGTCGTCGAAGCGCGTGCAGAATCGGATCATGCCGCCCGCGCGGCCTTCCAGCTCGCATACCGGCATGTCGGTGCGCGCCGGTCCGAACCAGCGGATGAAATGGCGCGGCTCGACCCACCAGCGGAACAGGCGGTGCGGCGGCGCATCGAATTCGCGCGCGACGGATATCGCGACGGCGTCGACGGCTTTGGCGGCTTTTGGACTGGCCCGGGCGGGCATGATCGTTCCCTCGCCCGGCGAATTTGCGGTGCGACGCGGGCCCGCGTCAACAGCCCATCATGCTTGGGTATCGACGTTGCTTCCGGGCGACGCCGGCGCGCCCTTGGCGACGGTGACCATCGCCTCGCGCAACAAACGGCCATGGATCGTGTAGCCGGCTTGGAAAACCTGGGCGACCGTGCCGGGTGCGGCACCCGGCAAATCGACCGTCGCGACGATCTGATGGAAATTCGGGTCGGGTGCCTTGCCGATCGGATCGAGCTTGGCCACGCCTTGCTTTTCGAAGGCGCCGAGCAGCTCGCGCTCGGTCAGCTCCACGCCTTCGACCAGTTTGGCCAGCGCCGGATCGGCGGCTTTGGCCTCGGCCGAGACGCTGTCCAGCGCCCGGCGCAGATTGTCGGCGACCGCCAGCAGCCCCTTGGCGAAGCCCGCGATCGCGTATTTCTCGCGCTCGCCGATTTCGCGCTCGGCGCGTTTCTTGACGTTCTCGGCGTCGGCCATGGCGCGCAAGGCGCCGTCTTTGACGCGCGCCAATTCCGCCTCGGCCGTCGCGGCGCGGGCAAGCGCTTCGGCCAGCGGATCGGGCGGCGGCGGCGGCGGGGCGGTTTCGCCGGCGGTTTCGGGCACGGATTCGGGCGAGTCGGGGATGGGCTTGGAATCGGTCATGTCGGGCGGGGATTTGGGGGAAATCCCGCGTTCGCGCAAGGGGGAAATCAGCCGACCAGGCGCCCCACGATTTTGGCCGTGTAATCGACCATCGGAATGATGCGCGCGTAGTTGAGCCGCGTCGGCCCGATCACGCCGATGGCGCCGACGATGCGCGCGCGCGAATCGGTATAGGGGGCGATCACGGTCGAGCAGCCCGACAGGCCGAACAGCTCGTTCTGCGCGCCGATGAAGATCTGCACGCCTTGGGCGGCCTGGGCCTGATCGAGGATCTTGGCCAGGGATTCGTGCTGTTCGAGCGCGTCGAACAGCCGGCGGATGCGCTCGAGATCCTCCATCGCGTGCACGTCGGCCAGCAGCTTGGATTGGCCGCGCACGATCAGATAGGCGTCCTTGGCCGGCTTGCCGTCGCCCGAGGACCACACCGCGATCCCGGCCTCGGCGACCCGGCGCGAGAGCTCGTCGAGCGCCGCGCGATCGGCTTCGAGGGCGGCGAGGATTTCCCCGCGCGCCTCGGCCAGCGTGCGGCCCGCGAAACGCGCGTTGAGGAAGTTCGCGGCTTGGGTGAGCTGCCCGGGCGTGAGACCCATCGGCGTTTCGATGATCCGGTTTTCGACCAGGCCCGAGGCCTGGAC
>JAMNXK010000335.1 GCA_023653245.1 Tagaea sp. | reverse complement strand
TCGTTTCCGATGCGCGGCGTGACGCTGGCGCTGGATATCCCCAACGCGCCGGGCGCGCTGGATTTGCTCGCCGATCTCGAACGCATCGCGCGCGACGCGGGCGGGCGGATCTACCTCGCCAAGGATTCGGCGCAATCGGCCGCGACCTTCCGCGCCACCTATCCGCGCCTGGCCGAGTTCGAGACCGTGCTCGCCGAGCACGATCCGGATTTCGTCTTCGCCTCGGATCTTTCGCGGCGCCTGGGCATTCGCGGGAGGCCCGCATGATCTGGGTCGTGATCGGCGCCTCCTCGGCGATCGCGCGCGAATTCGCGCGCCAAGCGGCGACGCAAGGGGCGGGGATTCTCCTCGCGGGCCGCGACATCGCGGATTTGGACGCCGGGGCCGCCGACATCGCCGTGCGCGCGAACGTGAAGGTGCGCGTCGCGCGCTTCGATCTCGCCGATTCCAGCGAGCACGACTCGCTGATCGAGGCCGCGCGCGACTTCGCGGCCGGCGGCGAGATCAACGTCTTCCTCGCCGCCGGCACCATGCCCGCGCAAAGCGACGTCGATCTCGACCCGGGCCTGGCGGCATCGACCATCGTGACCAACTACACCGGGGCGGTGCTGCTGTTGCAGCGTTTCGCGCCGATCTTCGAAGCGCAGAAAAGCGGCGCCATCGTCGCCTTGGGCTCCGTCGCGGGCGATCGCGGGCGGCTCAAGAACTGCGTCTACGGCTCGGCCAAGGCGGGTCTGCACGCCTATCTCCAGGGCTTGCGCGCGCGGCTGTTCCGGGCGGGTGCCCATGTCGTCACGGTGAAACCGGGCTTCGTCGATACGGCGATGACCTGGGGCTTGCCCGGGCTGTTCCTCGTCGCCTCGCCCGCGGCGATCGCCGCCGCTTGCTTGCGCGCCGTCGCCAAAAGGCGCGATATCGTCTACGCGCCGTTTTTCTGGTGGGGGATCATGACGATCATCAAGAACATCCCCGAACGTATCTTCAAGAAGCTGAACATCTGAGGGCAACGCCATGCGGATCGGAATCGTGGGGGCCGGCGGCCGGATGGGCCAGATGCTGATCCGCGAAGTGCGCGGCACCGCCGGTGCAACACTCGGCGGCGCCACGGAAAGGCCGGGCTCGGATGCGCTCGGCAAGGACGCGGGCGAGCTCGCCGGCATCGGCCCGTCGCAGATCAAGATCGGCGCCGATGCGGCGGCGTTGTTCGATTCGTGCGACGCGGTGATCGATTTCACCGCGCCGGCGGCGAGCGTCGCGCATGCGGCCTTGGCGGGTGCGCGGCGCAAGGCGCTGATTCTGGGGACCACGGGTCTGTCGGCGGCGGACCAAGCCAAGATCGAAGCGGCGGCCAAGTCGGCCGCGATCGTGCAATCGACCAATTTCTCGCCCGCCGTCGTGCTGAGCTTCGCGCTGGTCGAGGAAGCGGCCAAGCGTCTCGGCCCCGATTACGACATCGAGATTTTCGAGCTCCATCATCGCCACAAGGTCGATGCGCCTTCCGGCACGGCGCTGAGCCTGGGCCGGGCGGCGGCCAAAGGGCGCGGGCTGGATTTCGACAAGGACACGCTGCGAGGCCGCGACGGGCATACGGGCGCGCGGCCCAAGGGGCCGATCGGTTTCTCGGTGGCGCGCGGCGGCTCGGAAACCGGCGAGCACAATGTGATGTTCCTGGCCGAAGGCGAGCGGCTGGAGATCGTCCACAAAGCGTCGAGCCGCCAGATCTACGCGCGCGGCGCGGTGCGCGCGGCGCTGTGGGCGCACGGCAAAGCGCCGGGCCTCTATTCGATGCGCGACGTGCTCGGGCTGTAGCGCAGCTTCGCCAGCGCCTCGTCGATCAAGCGCGCCACCGGTTCGCGCTCGTCCACGGGCAGGAAGGCGCCGAGCCAGGTCGACTTGCCATGGCTCGTCAGCCGCACGGCGGCGGGATGGCCGGGCCGGGCGGCGAGATCGACCTTGAGCCAATATGGCTGCCAGGATTCGACGGCGGTCCGGCCGCGCGAATCGACGCGCTCGATCTCGAGCCGGTCCGCGTAGAGGACCACGCGTTCGTGCTGGCGGCCGCGCCGGTAATTGGCGCGGAAGGCGAGCCAGACGAGCAGCACGTCGACCCCCAGGAACCCGACCACCGGCCACGCGCCGACCAGAAAAAACACCAGCCCGGCGACGAAACTGATCGCGCAGAGCAGCCCCATCAGCCAAGCGAAACCCGCCGGCGACAGGCTGCGATGCGGCCGCAAGGTCAGATCCAGAAGGGGGGTAGGGCCCGTCACGACGACGATGATAGTCTGCCGGCGTGACGAATCCAGCCGCATGATCGAAGCCGATCCCCGCACCTTGCTGGCGCAAGCGATCGCCGCCCAACAAGCGGGCGATGGCGCGCGCGCGCGCGAACTGGTCCTCGCGGCCGAGGCGCGCGCGCCCGCCGAGCCGGCCGTGCTGGCGGCCGTCGCCACGCTGCTCGCGACCGCCGATCCCGCCGCCGCCGAAGCGCGGGCGCGGCGCCTGGTCGATCTCGATCCCGGCAACGATGGCGGCTACGCGTTCTTGGCGGCGCTCTTCGCGCGCGCGCCGCGCGCCGTGGAAGCGGCGGCGCTGTTCGAGGCCTACGCCGCGCGCGATCTGCCCGCGCCGGCGCGCCGCACCGTGCTCTCGGCCCTGGCGGGCTTCCGCAATCGCACGGGCGACGCGGCCGGCGCGCTCGCGGCGTTGGACGCGTTGGGACCGACGGACGATCCCGCGCTCGCGCATCTGCGGCTGTTCGCGGCGCTCTACGCGCGCGACATGGACGACCGCGCCGTCGTGGCGCTCAAGCGACGCTACGACGCGCACGACCCCGTGGCGCCGCGGGTGCCGCCGGCACCGCGCGCCAAGCGCGCCCGCCCGCGCGTCGGCTTCGCCGGGTCCGATCTGGGCGCGCCCAACTACATGGCGCTGTTCGCACCGCTGCTGCGGGAATTCGATCCCGCGCGGATCGAGATCGAACTGATCGCGTTCGGGCCGGTCCATCCCGCGCTCGCCGAATGGTATCGCGCGCGCGGCCTGACGCTCGTGCCCGCCCACGACGCGGACGGCGCGGACGCGCTCGCCGCGCGCATCGCCGCGCGCGATCTCGACGTGCTGGTCGAAATGGACGACGCGCTGGGCCGCAAGGGCCGCGCCGCGTTGCGCCGCCGCCCGGCCCGCATCGGCGCCGCTTGGTTCAACATGACCGGCCCGGCGGGCGATCCGGCCTATGGCGCGGCGATCGGCAACGAAGCGCTCTATCCCGATCCGTCGGTGTTCGAGGAGGCGTGCGTGCGGCTGCCCGCCGACGCTTTCGTCTACGATCCGGAATACGGCCCTATTCGGCCGCCGAAGCTCGACCCGGCGCCGTGCGAAGCGGGGGGGCCCGTCGTGTTCGGCGCGCTCGCCCAGCCCTACAAGATCGGCGCGCCGTGTCTCGACCTGTGGGCGGCGGCGCTGCGCGCGGCACCCGCAGCACGCTTCCACCTCGCCAATTCGGGCATGGCCGAGGACGCGGCGCGCGCGCGCTTCGCGCGCGAGATGGGCGCGCGCGGCGTCGATCCCGCGCGGCTGTCGACCGGCGCGGCGAGCGGCTGGCCGGGTTATCTGCGCGAATACGCGCGCATCGATCTGGCGTTCGCGACGTTTCCCGTGGCCGGCGGCACGACGATGTTCGAAGCGGCCTATCAGGGCGTGCCGACCTTGAGCGCGCGCGGCGGCCACGCGCTCGCGCGCATCGGCGACTGGCTGGCGCGGGCGACCGACGCGCCCTGGACGGCGTGCGCGGGCCCGGCCGAATTCGCCGCGCGCGCGGCCGAACTCGCCGCCGATCCCGCCCGGCTGATCGACGCGCGGCGGAATTGGCGCGCGCGGCTGCGCGAGAAATCGCGCGTCGATTCGGTCCGCGTGGCGCGCGCGCTCGAAGACGCCTTGATCGAATTGGCGGAGCGCGCGTCATGAGCGTGGCCGAAGGCGACGCGGCGCGCGCGCGCGGCGATCTCGACGCGG
>JAMNXK010000334.1 GCA_023653245.1 Tagaea sp. | reverse complement strand
GATCGTCGCGCGCGCATGGGCATGGCGGACATAGCCGTTGGCGATCCAGCGCGCGCACACATTGCCCGGCGCAGCCGGATCGAGGATCACGCGCCCCGCTTCGACGTCGGCGCGCATGCCCTGCACCTCCTGCTCCGCGGGATTGTCGATCTTGAAGATCACATGGCTGTGGTCCAGCGTCATGGCGAACGGAACGCCGCGCGCTTGCACGAGATCGGCGACTTTCTCGACCCGGCCGAAATGCTCGGACCACATATTGACGTGGACCTCGAAGCAGGGAAGCACGCCGCGCCGCGCGGCGAAATCGTGGGCGCGCAGATAGAACGCCGCGATCTCCGCGTCGGTCAGGACGTGCCCGTCGGCATGATGCGTCAGGACTTGAACGTTGTGGACGCGACTGCCGAGCGCGCGCGCTTTTTCGATGTTGCGTTCGAACAGGGGCTCGTCGCGGCCGAGCGTGTAGAACCAGCCGCCGGCCCGGACCGGCAGGTCGAGGCTTTCGCTCGCCCGGCGCAGATCGTCGAATTCCCGATCGTCGAGCGGCGTGCGGTCGACATAGTCGAACACGCCTGCGTCCTTGATCATGCGCAGCTTCGTCGCGATGTCCGGAATCGCCGTGTCGCTATGGGTGGCGCCGCCCGCGGTGCACCCGAACTTCATTTCCGCCGGCCTCGTGCCCCCCGATTCGCTCATCGAAACGCGAGCCCGACCGACAGGCGATAGACGGCGCGACCGCCGGGCTCGAGCAGCCGCGTGCCGGGGCGCCGGGCGAGTTCGCCGTCGGCGCCTTCTTCTTCCGCGAAGCCCTGCCACGGCTCGACGCACAGATAGGGCGCCCCCGGCTTGGTCCAGATGCCCAAATGCGGCGAATCGGGAAAGCCGATATCGAGCCCTTCCTCGCCCGGCCGGCCGAACCACAGACGGCGCGAGGCGAGCCGATCGAATTGCAGAGCGCCGGGCACGAACAGCGAATCGTCCAGATCCAAGCGCTTGCCGACGACCGGGCTGTCGAAGCGCGCCTTGCGCAGCAGGCCGGTTTCCATGATGCCGCGCCGGATCGTCGCGGGCTCGTTGCGCTCGAACAGGCAGACATGGCCCGCGCGCGGCACCGTGTCCTGGGTCCACACGAAGGCCGGGTGATAGCCGAAGCCGAAGGGCATCGGGCGCGCATCGCGGTTTTCGATTTCGGCGGCGATCAGGATTCCGCGCGCGTCGAGGCTTATGTCGAAGCGCAGCGCGAAGGCGAAGGGGTAGTGCGCGCGGGTTTGCGCATCGTCGAAGAGTTCCAACTTCACGCGCGCCGCGTCGCGTTCGAGGATACGGAATTCGCGGTCGCGCGCGAAGCCGTGCGGCGGCATCGGATAGGGTTGGCCGTCGATCCGGATCGTGGCGTCGATCGATCGCGCGACCACGGGAAACAAAATCGGCGAGGTCCATTCCCACCATTTGGGATCTTGGCGCCAGAGCAGATCGCGATCGCCGCGGCGCAAGACCAGAAGCTCGGCCCCTTGCGTGCGCAGTGCCGCGTGCCAGTCGCCCGCGTCGAGCGCGATCTTGGCGTCCATGCTTGTCATCCTTGGCCGAACAGGAATTTGACCCCGAGCATGCCCGGGGCGAGCAAGCCGATCGCCCAGATGGGTGCCGAGGCGAGCGTGGCCAGCGCGAATTTCGCCAGCGGCATTTTGAAGGTACCCGCCACCACGGTGATCGCGGCACGGATCGGGCCGAAGAAGCGGCCGAAGAACACGCTCAGCGTGCCCCAGCGCTCGAAGAAGCGATGCCCGCGCGGCAACAGATCGGGCTGCTTGGAGAACGGCCACACGCCCGACAGGCGATGGCCATACTTCCAGCCGACCCAGTAAGAGATCGCGTCGCCGAGCGTGGCACCGGCCATCGCCGCGAAGGCGATCGGCCAGAACGGCAGATCGGCCGCCCCGATCAAGGCGCCGATGCCGACCAGCATGACGGTGGCCGGGAACAGCAGCGACAGGAAGGCGAGGGACTCGCCGAAGGCCAGAACGAACACGATGGGCGCCGCCCACGCGCGGTTATCCGCGACGAAGGCGACGACCCAATCGGCGATTTCGGCGAGTGCCATGACCCAGCTTCACCCGAAGCCGGGTCTTGGATCAACCGCCCAGCTTGCGCACGAAATCGGCGTGCGCGGCGGCCGGGCGATGCCCGCCGCCATGGCTCTGGCCGTGGCCCTGCCCCTGACCTTGGGGCCGGCCGCGGCCGCGACCGCGATGCTGCTTGGGCGGGCGATGCCCGTGCGGCGCGTGCCCGTGCGGCTGGCCTTGACGCTGGCCGAACGGCGCGTGCGCGTTCTCGGCCGAGGGGGCCGGGATCACGATGCCTTCGGGGGCGGGCACGTAGGGCACGGTCAGGCGCGTGAGCCGCTCGATGTCGCGCAAGAAGGCGCGCTCGTCCGGCGCCACCAGCGCGATGGCGATACCCGAAGCGCCCGCGCGCGCCGTGCGACCGATGCGGTGCACGTAAGCTTCGGGCACGTTGGGCAACTCGAAATTGATCACGTGGCTGACGCCGTCGACGTCGATGCCGCGGGCGGCGATGTCGGTGGCGACCAGCACTTTCACGTGCCCGGCGCGGAAGCCGTCGAGCGCCTTCTCGCGCTGGCCTTGGCTTTTGTTGCCGTGGATCGCGGCGGCCGAGAAACCCTGATCGAACAGGTATTTCGCGACCTTGTCCGCGCCGCGCTTGGTGCGCGCGAACACGATCGAACGCGTCGTCTCGGGCTGGCGCAGCAACGCCGACAGGATCGGACGCTTGGCGTTGTGGTCGCAAGCGATGGCGCGCTGCTCGATGCGTTCGATCGGCTTGGCGGCGGGGGCCACGGCGATTTCCTTGGGATCGCGCAGGAAGTTCTGCGCGAGGCCGCGGATTTCCTTGGGCATGGTGGCGGAGAGCAGGATCGTCTGACGCTCGCGCGGCAGCATGCCCATGATCCGCTTGATCGCGGGCATGAAGCCCAGATCGAGCATCTGGTCGGCCTCGTCGAGCACCAGCGTGTGGGTGCGCGCGAGGATCGCGGCCCCCGTGCCGGTGTGGTCGAGCAAGCGGCCGGGTGTCGCGACCAGGATGTCGAGGCCGCCGGCCATCGCGCGGATCTGGGGGCCGGGCGAAACGCCGCCGACCACGACGGCCGAGCGCAGGCGCAGATGCGCGCCGTATTGGCGGATGCAGTCTTCGATTTGGGCGGCGAGCTCGCGCGTCGGCGCCAGGACCAGGACATGGGTGTGGCGCGCGATCGAGGGCGGGCGCTGGCGCGCGAGGCGCGTGAGCAGCGGCAGCACGAAGGCGGCGGTCTTGCCGGTGCCGGTCTGGGCGATGGCGACGACGTCGCGGCCTTCCAGAATCGTCGGGATGGCTTCGGCTTGGATTTTGGTGGGAACGGTGTGGCCCAGATCGGCGACGGCGCGCAACACGGCGTCGGCGAGGCCGAGGGTGGTGAAGTCGGACATGAAAAACCTATGCGTGACCCGCGCGCGGAAACGCGCGGGCTATTTCGTTATGGAAGCGTGACGTGGAGCAGCCGCCGGGGAATGTCCCGACGAGCGGGACGTGAAATGCCGGGGCAGCGAAAGTACCGAGACCCGAAAATTCGACACCGTTGCCCCGGGCGCTTGTGCGCCATCCACGTAAGGCAGCGGATGGCGCGTGTATGAGGCAGCACGTCCGTTATTGCAAGCGATCTTCGCGCATGGCTGGAAAGCGTCAGAGTTTCGACACCCTGACGCGCGCGTCGGGGCGGTTTTCGAGGCCGGGCAGGAGTTCGATCCCGAGGCCAGGGCGGTCCGAGACGCGCACATGGCCTTCGGCCACGACCGGCAGGCCCTCGCTCACTTCGCGATACCAGCCGGTATAAAGGGCGCGCACGCTTTCCTGGATCAGCGCGTTGCGCGCGTGCAGCGAGAAATGGCACGAGGCCGCGTAGACCACCGGCCCCGTGCAATCGTGCGGCGCGACGGGCACGTGATAGGCCTCGGCCATGCCG
>JAMNXK010000333.1 GCA_023653245.1 Tagaea sp. | reverse complement strand
TCGCCCGCGACCAGCTTGTCGATCACGGCGGGCGCCAAATAGAGCGCGAAGCTCTGGCGCAGGAAGCGCTTGTCCTTGTCGGCGATCGCGAAGCGCCAGCCCATGGTCAACGCCGCCGCCAAGGCCGCGGCGGCCAATCCGTCGAGCCAGGGAATCACCAGCGCACTGTGCAGCAGCAGCGTCGCGAGTGCGGTCCATAGCGCGGCCAAACCCAGCAACGCCGCGCCCGCGAGCGACGCGGGCAATGCCAGCGCCGCCGCCGCCGCGAGCGCCACGCCGGGCAGTGCGGCGAGCGCGCGTTCGCCCGACGAGAGCGTGCGCAAGCCGCCGCCGCGCAGGAACTTCTCGATCGCCGCGGCGTGGATCAACACGCCCGGAACCGCCTCGCGCACGAACCCGGCCTTGACCAGATCGGCGCGGGGTTCGAGCGCGCAGCGCGGCCCCGCCCCCGCCCCTTCGGGGCCGGTCATGAAACGCTGGGAGGTGATCTTGCGGTCCTCGACGTCGAGCACCACGCCCACCAGCACGGCCTTGCCCGCGAAATGGCGTTTGAAGAAGGCGTCGTCGTTCTTGTCCACGCAGGCGCGCAAATCGGCCAGCGAGAAAATCGGCGCCTCGCGCCCGCCGCCGATGAAATCCACCGTCATGGCGTTGTCGCGGCCGCCGGGGATCCGCCGTCCCGCGAATGTCGCCGTGCCGTTCGCTTCCTCGGGCCGTATGCCGGCCATGCGCGCGGCGATCTCCAACGCGAAGGCGGTTTCGCGGCGCGTCGTGCCGCCTTGGCCTTCGGCTTCGAAGAACAGCGGCACGCGGCGGATGGCGTCGTCGCGATCGGCGAGGAGATTGACCGCGCGGATGTTCTGGGCGTGGCCGACGGCGAAGCTTTGGCCCTGGAAGGGTGCGATCGGCTGGGTCTGATGCTGGACTTTGCCGAGCAGCACGCGGCCGTCGCGCGCGCCGGCGCGAAGGGCGCGCAGGAAGTCGCGCTCGAACCCGGGCACGAGACGCTCGACCGAGGTCGGAAAGATCACGTCGAAGGCGACGATCTTCGCCTCCGCCTCGAGCACGGCGTTGAGCACGGGTGCGAGCTCGCGCGTCCACAGCGCCTGGGGCAGGCCGCCGAAGGGCGGCGTGCGGTGGGTCTCCTCGTCGACCGCGATCACGACGACGTTGGAATCTTCGGGCCCGCGCGCCGGCCCGAAGACTGCGTGGCGCAGCGCGAAGCCCGCGTCGAGCGACAAGCCGCCGAGGCGCTCGCCCCAGGGCGTCGCCGGAAAGAGCGAGACAACCGCGACGATCGACGCGGCGACGGCGGCGTCGCGAAACTTCATCTAGAGAAAGATGCGTTTTGGCGGAAACATCGTGCCGACCTCATGGTTCGACAGGCTCACCATGAGGTTTGAAAGTAGGCCTCATCCTGAGCTTGTCGAAGGAGAGGCCGGTCCAAGGCTGATTCCGCATAAGCACATCCCGCTCTAGAGACGCAGCAGCCGGGACACGATGGGCGCCTGGCCGGGCTTGGCCTCGGGATCGATCTTGAACACCATTTCGCGGCCCGGCCCGGCCGACGCCTTGTAGACGCCGCCCGCGACCAAAGCCTGTCCCGATTTGGCGAGATCGTGGAACGCGCCGCGTTGGAGCTGCTGGGCGGCGACTTGGATCGTGAGCTTCTCGGCCGGTTGATCGACGCGCTCGATCGTCACCGTGCCGCCGCCGCGCACGTCGAGCACCGGCGACAGGCCGTAAAGCGTGGCTTGCGGCTGCGCGGGCGCACCCGCCGGCCGCGGCGGGGCGCGGAACACCATCACCCCGGCCTGGCCGGATTGGGCTTGCGTGAGGCGCATGCGCCCGCCGTCGCACTCGACTTTCTCGCGGCGCACCGTGCCGCCCGCGACATCCGACTGCTCGGCGCCCACGGTGACCGTGCCGCCTTTGATCGTTTCGCGCCAGCACGAGCGCAAATAGCCGAGCACCAGCTCGTCGTTGGGACCGAGTTTGATCACCCGCCCCACATCGACATAGTCCATGAAATCGACGTCGAGCCCACGCCCCTTGGCGTCCTCGACCAAAGCGGCTTGCTGGGCGAAGGCGGGGAAGGCGATCAACATCGCGGCGGCGGCAAGAATTCGGCGCATGGCGGACCCCTTGGTTGGCGCGATCCTACCCGAACCAGCGGCCCCGGCAATGTCCGCCATCACACCCTACCGCGCGTCGGAGGTTTGGCGCGGGTTGCCGCCGCCATCGCCGACCAAGGAGAACGGCGCCCAGAAGATCGGGTGGCTATAGGCGAAGACCGTGGCGCGGCTGGCCGGGTCGATGGCACCCGGCCCGTCGATCAGCCCGGTCATCGCTTGGCGCAAGGCTTGGGCGCGGGCGAGGCCTGGGTCGCGCGCCTGCCGGGCAAACAGATCGGTGGTCAGTTCGCGCGCCGATGTCGTCTCCACCGGCCAGTTGGACACCAATAGCGCGCGCGTGCCGGCATAGAAGAACGCCCGGCCCAGACCCGAGACCGCTTCGGCACCCGCCCCGTCGCCGGTCGCCGTGTTGCACGCCGAGAGCACGACCCAATCGGCGTTGAGCTTCAGCGCCAGTACTTCGTCGAGCGTGAGCAGCCCGTCGCCATCGACATCGGCGACGTTCGGCGCGGACAAGGCGAGGGCCGGCTGCGTCAGCCCGTTGAGGTCCCCCGGGATCAGCCCGTGGGTGGCGAACATCACGACCCGACGGTTGGAGATGTCCATGCCCTTCACGGTGCGCTCGTTGGCGGCTGCGCCCAAGATCACGTCCGACGGATCGGCGTCGAGGGCGAGTGCGATCCCGCGCACCTCGTCGGCCGTGTCGGGCAGACGCGGCAGCATGCCGAGTTCGGCACTGTCGACGCTTTGCGTGGCCGGCGCGTTGCGGCGGACCAAGGGCAGCCCGCGCGTCTGCAAGCCCGCGCCCCGGGTCTGCAGCTGGGCGGTTTGCGTGCGCGCTTCGGCGGCTTGCTCGCGGCTGAACCACGGATCGCCGAAGCCTACGAAGGCGCGCCGGTTGGCCGGCGGCACCGGCAAGCCCCGCAAGGTCGCCAAGGCCGCGACCGAGGGCAGCTGGGTGATCGCCGCGTTGCGGATCAAAAACGGCACGTCTTTGTAGGCTGCGAACAGCGCCTCGCCTTGGCGCTCGGCGCGTAGGGTCGTGGCTTAGGTGACCAGCACGCCGAAGGGCAGCTGGCCGAGCGCGTCGTGCGGCACGACCAGCAGCGACTCGGCGTTGGCGAAGCCCGCTTCGACGGGCTTCAGCAGGTCGTTGTAGAGCGAGTGCGCGAGACCCACGTCGAAAGCCGGGATGTCGCCCAATGTCGCGGCGTTGGGATCCAGGGACTTGCGCAAAGTGGCGACCGTCTCGGCGATCGCGCGCTGGCCCTTGGCGACGGCGGCGAACGCCACGGCGCCCGATTGCGGCACCGCCCAAACGAAGCTCTGGTCGTGCCCCACATAGGTGGCGATCAACGCCTCGCCCAGGCGCAAGCTCCGTCGCGTGTCGTCGATGGTCGCGGGCCGTGGATCGATGAGCTGGGCGTAGCTCGGGAAGCGCCGCTCGATCTCCTGGCGCAAGGCGGCCCGCGCCGAGCGCAGAGTGTCGATCTGCGTACGCAATGCGCGCACCGCGTTCTCGTCGCGCTCGGCCGAAGCGAGCACGTTGGTGAGCAGCCCTTGAAGGGCTCCCACCTGCTTCTGGGTATCCTGCTCGTTGCGCACCAGCTCGGCCAAAGCGGGATCCGCGGCCGCCGCGCGCGCCGAAGACTGCGCGAGTGCACGCTGCACGCCTTGCCCGCGCACCGCATCGGCGAGGCGGAAGGCGTCCTCGGCGGCACCCGGCCGGCCCGAGCGCGCCAGTGCCCCCATCGCCGCTTCGAAGATCATTTTGAGCCGGTTCTCGCGCGAGGCCGACCCGCTCTCCTCGTCGTCGGCTTGGCGCGAAGACTGGAGCAGGATCGGCAGCGCCGCGTCGAACTCGACGAGCGCGGCCGGCACATCGCC
>JAMNXK010000015.1 GCA_023653245.1 Tagaea sp. | reverse complement strand
GGCCCGCGTCCACCGCCACGAACACGTCGGCCGGGGAGTTCGCACCTTCCGCGCGCATGCGCTGCATCAGCGAATCGGCCTCGGCCTCGATCCGATTGACGCGAATGCCGGTGGCGCGGGCGAAGTTCGCGTATATCGCCTCGTCGGTGTCGTAATGGCGCGCGGTGTAGAGATTGACGACGCCGCCGGCCGCGCCTTGCGCCCGGACATTTGGCGCGCTCAGCGCCGCGACGCTCGTCGCCGCCCCACCAAGAAAGAACCGCCGCGTGAGTTTGGTCATCGCTCGCTCCGTATTGAGAATGAGTTGCAATTGCGATGACCATAGCCTCTTCCTGGAGCCCGCGCAAGTGCGAATTAGTCGCATCCCATATCGGCCGCCAGATCGCCGCCGAGCTTCCGGAAATGACGCAATCTCCCAATAGCTTGCCTTGTCTCGGGGGTATCGCTTGCTCCCGACTCGCAACTGAGCGTACGCTCCGGCCAAAGCGTTTCCCGCGCACGGAATCGAATGGACGAGCTGATCCAAAAGAAGATTCAAAGCCTGCTGTACGTGGCCCGGACGGGCCGCGGTGCGGCGCGCGCGACCGTGGGCAACGAGCTTGGCGAAATTCTCGCCGACGTGCCCGCGTCGCTCGATCGCGCCGAATTCGAAATCGCCGCCGACATCGTGCGCCGCCTGATCCGCGACATCGAAGGCGACATCAAGCTGCGCCTGGCCGAACGCTTGGCCGAAACGCCCGACGCGCCGCGCGAGCTCGTGGTGGCTTTGGCCAACGACGAAATCGAGATCGCGCGCCCGCTGCTGACCATGAGCGCCGCGCTCGCCGACGAGGATCTGATCGAGATCGTGCGCCAGCGCGGCATGGGCCATCGCCTGGCGATCGCCAGCCGCGAGGGCGTGTCCGAGACGGTCGCCGCCGCACTGGTCGAAGCGGGCGATTCCGACGTGATGCGCGAATTGCTCGACAACCGCTCGGCGCGCATCGCCGAAGCGACCTACGCGTATTTGGCCGAGCTGTCGCGCGAGCGCGACGAGCTGCAAAAGCCGCTGGTGTCGCGCGAAGACCTGCCCGGCGACGTCGCGGCGCGCCTTTATGGCTGGGTCGCGGCCGATCTCAAGCGGCGCATCCGCGAGCGCCATCCTTTCGACGCATGGGCGGTCGAATGGGCCGGCGAAATGGAATGGGCGATTGAGGAAGCGGCCGTGCAGGCCGCGTCCGACCACGCCCAAGCCTACGATTGGGGTACGGCCACCGACCGGCTGGCCGACGCGATCCAAGCCGAGCGGCTCAACGATCCCGCCATCCTGGTCAAGACGCTGCGCCAGGGCCATGTCTCGCTGTTCGAGGCGATCTTCGCGCGTTTGGCCGAATTGCCGATCAAGATCGCGCGCCGCGTGCTCTACCAGCCCGACGGCCGCGCGCTCGCGGTCGGCTGCCGCGCGCTGGGCATGGAGCGGCTGCATTATCTGGCGCTCGCCCATCTCGTCCAGCGCACCTCGTCGGCCGAAGGCCGCTTGTTGCCGGAATCCGAAGGTAAAGGCGGGCCGCCCGACGCGGCCGTGGCGCTGTTCGACCGCATGGGCACGCCCGAAGCCTGGGGCATCGTCAAAGGCTGGCGCGAGCGGCCCTCGGTCCCCTCGGGCGTCAAGGGTCTGCCCTGGGCGCGGCGTGTCGATCCCGCGGCAATGGCGGCGCCGGGGGCGGCGCCATGATGGATCCCAAAGGCGAGAGCTCGGACGAGGAAACCCTCCTCACCGAAATCGAGCGCATCAAGCGTTCGGACGACATCGCCTATCGCTACGGTGCGATCATCGCGATGAACTCGCCCGCGTGGTTCAGCCGCCGGCGCGAGAATTTCCAGCAGATCATCAAGGCGCTGCAGGCGTTGATGGCCGGTGGGGCGGACGCCGGCGTCTACGCCTTGCACAACTACAACATCGTGCTCCTGTTCCGGCGCGACCACCGCTACCACCTCGATTCGATCGAGGACGATCTCAAGGGCATTCTGCGTACCCATGCCTCGGCCGCCGGCCTCGAGGAAGGCCAGGCCGCGCAAGCCTACGAACTGTTCGCCTTCAAGGACACGTTCGCGGATTTCGAAGGCATCGTCGGCAAGATCTACGAGGACTACAAAACCTTCCAGGAGCGCCGTCAGCGCCTCCTGCAGAAGGCCGGCACGACGATGGGCTCGGCGCAAGGCCAGCCGCTCACCGTCTCCTCGCTGTCCAAGCTCGAAGATCTGCTGCGCAAAGCCGACATCACCGGCTTCCTCAAAAGCCAGATCGCCTGCGCCATGGCGCCGGGCGAGCCGATCCGGCCGTTCTTCCGCGAAGTCTTCGTGGGCGTCAACGATCTGCGCCAGCTGGTGGCGCCCAAGAACGATCTGCGCGCGGTCAAGCCGCTGTTCCAGCAATTGACCCGCACCATGGACCAGCGCGTGCTGCGCGCGATGTTCGACGGCTTCGTCACCCGCCAATCGGGCAACGTGTCGCTGAACTTGAACGTCCAAACGGTGATGAGCGCCACGTTCCGCGAGTTCGACACGCGCATCGCCAATTTCATCCCGAAAAGCCAGCTGATCGTCGAGATCCAGCGTTTCGACGTGTTCTGGGATTTCGCCGAATACCTGACCGCTTGCGAGTTCCTGCGCAACGCCGGCTATCGCGTGCTGCTCGACGGCGTGACGCTCGACGTGCTGCCGCTCTTCGCGCGCCCCGAGATGGGGGCGGACTTCATCAAGGTCTTTTACAGGCCCGAGCGTCCGGCCGAATGGCGCGAGGCGAACGTCGCCCAGAAGGTCGCCGCGGCCGAGCCGGGGCGCCTTATCATGGCGCGCTGCGAGACGGCCGAAGCGCTCGAGCTCGGACAGGCCGCGGGCATCCGCATCTTCCAGGGCTTCCACGTCGACGCGCTGATGCGCGACCCCAACCGCAAAATCGCCTGAGCGTTTTCGCGGAAACTTCCCGCGCGCGCCCGGATTCCGCCGCATTCGCCCGCTACACCGTGCGTCGAAAGCGGGGAGACGGATCATGTGGGATTTGCGCTACGACGAGCCGAGACTGGACGAGCTGCTGGGCGATCCGGTCGTGCAAGCCGTGATGGAGCGCGACGGCGTCAGCCGGGCGGACGTTCTGGAATGCGTCGAAGGCGCGCGGCGGCGATTGGCGGGCAAGACCCGTTTGCGCGCGGTCGAGTAGGGCTCAATCGCGCAAGCCCGGCGCTTCGTGGCCGGTGCGCGCGACGTACTCGACGTAGCCGCCGTCGTAACGATGCGCGCCGTCGGCGGTGAGCTCCAACACGCGATTGGACAAGGCGGCCAGAAAATGCCGGTCGTGGGAGACGAACAGCATCGTGCCCTCGAAATCGGCGAGCGCTTCGATCAGCATCTGCTTGGTGGCGATGTCCAGATGGTTGGTGGGCTCGTCGAGGACCAGGAAATTCGGCGGCTCGTAGAGCATCAGCGCCATCACCAGGCGCGCTTTCTCGCCGCCCGACAGCACGCGCGCGCGCTTCTCGACGTCGTCGCCCGAAAACCCGAAGCAGCCCGCCAGCGTCCGTAGCGAGCCTTGGCCGGCGCGCGGAAACGAATCGGCGAGCGTTTCGAACACCGTGCGCTCGCCGTCGAGCAGCTCCATCGCGTGCTGGGCGAAATAGCCGAGCTTGACCGAGCCGCCCAGCGTGACCGTGCCTTCGTCGGGTTTCGTGGCGCCGGTGACGAGCTTCAAGAGCGTGGACTTCCCCGCGCCGTTCACGCCCATCACGCACCAGCGCTCCTTGCGGCGGATGGCGAGGTCGAAGCCGTCGTAGATCGTCTTGGCGCCGTAGCGTTTGGCGACCCGCTTGAGGATGGCCACGTCGTCGCCCGAGCGCGGCGGCACGGGAAAGTCGAACGCCACGCTCTGGCGGCGGCGCGGCGGCTCGATCTTGTCGATCTTGTCGAGCTTCTTGACCCGGCTTTGCACCTGGGCGGCGTGGCTCGCGCGCGCCTTGAAGCGCTCGATGAACTTGATCTCCTTGGCGAGCATCGCCTGCTGGCGCTCGAACTGCGCTTGTTGCTGCTTTTCGTTCATCGCGCGCTGGCGCTCGTAGAACTCGTAATCGCCCGAGAACGCGGTGAGCGTGCCGCCGTCGATCTCGACGATCTTGGTGACCACGCGGTTCATGAAGGCGCGGTCGTGCGAGGTCATCACCAAAGCACCCTCGAAGCCTTGCAGGAAGGCTTCGAGCCAGATGAGGCTTTCGATGTCGAGATGGTTGCTGGGCTCGTCGAGCAGCATCACGTCGGGCCGCATCAGCAAGATGCGCGCGAGGCCCACGCGCATCTTCCAGCCGCCCGACAGCGCGCCCACGTCGCCGTCCATCATCGCCTGGTCGAAGCCGAGCCCGGCGAGCGTCTCGCGCGCGCGCGCTTCCAGCTCGTAGCCGCCCAGCTCCTCGAAGCGCGCTTGCGCTTCGCCGAAACGCTCGATGAGGGCATCGAGCTCGTCCGCTTGGTCCGGATCGCCCATGCGCGCCTCGAGATCCTTGAGCTCGGCGGCGATTTCGCTCACCGGGCCCGCACCCGCCATCGCCTCGGCGATCGCGCTGCGCCCGGCCATCTCGCCGATATCCTGGCTGAAATAGCCGATGGTGATCCCGCGCTCGACCGAGACTTGGCCTTCGTCGGGTTTCTCGCCGCCGGCGATCAGCCGGAAGATCGTGGTCTTGCCCGCCCCGTTGGGGCCGACCAGACCGATTTTCTCGCCGCGGTTCAACGCCGCGGAGGCTTCCACGAACAGGATGCGGTCGCCCAGGCGTTTGCCGATATTGTCGAGACGGATCATGGGGACGCGCTTATCGCGCGCGGATCATGGCCGCGTCAATCGCGGCGAATCGAGGCCGTGGCGCCGGGCGGGGCGATCGCATAAGAAAGCGTCCGAAGGAGTACGCCGCCATCGCCCCGACACTCCACCGCGTCGTCACGCTGCCGATGCTCGTGCTCTACGGCGTGGGCGTGACCGTCGGCGCGGGGATTTTCGTGCTGATCGGCACGGTCGGCGAGCTAGCGGGCCCGCGCGCGCCGCTGGCCTTCGTGCTCGCGGCGGCCGTCGCGACCGCGACGGCGTTCAGCTACGCCGCCCTCGCGCGCGGCTTTCCGCACGCCGCGGGCGCGTCGCTTTACGTGCATCGCGCTTTCGGCCCGGCCGCCGGGTTCGCGGTGGGGATCGGCGTGGCGCTAACCGGGATCGTGTCGAGCGCGACCATCGCGCTCGGCTTCACGGGCTATCTGCTGCGGCTCGTCGAGCTGCCGCGCGGTGCGGTCGTCGTCGTCACGCTTGTCGTCGTGGGCGCGCTCGTGGCGCGCGGCGTGCGCGAGAGCGTGGGGGCCGCCGCCGTCATGACCGCGATCGAGATCGGCGTGCTGGCGGCGCTGATCGGCGCCGGCGCGCCGATCCTGGCCGATCCCGACATATGGCGCGCGGCCTTCGGGTTCGCCGGGCCCCTCGACGCGCAAGCGATTCTGGCCGCCGCCGTGCTCGCGTTCTTCGCGTTCATCGGCTTCGAAGACATCGTCAACATGGCCGAGGAAACCGTCGATCCGGAGCGCGCGGTGGCGCGCGCGATCCTCGCGACGCTCGGCATCACGACGCTGCTTTACGTGCTTGTCGCGCTGGTCGCGGCGGGCGCGCCGCCGCCGGCGGGTGCCGCGTCGGGCGACGCGCCGCTCGCCGCGCTGTGGACGCGGCTGACCGGCCTATCGGGCGCGTGGCTCGCGGCGCTGGCGCTGGTCTCGGTGCTCAACGGCGTGATCGTGCAGGTCATCATGGCCAGCCGCCTGCTCTACGGCATGGCGCGCGAGCGCATGCTGCCCGCCTTCTTGGGCCATGTCGGCGCGCGCGGAACGCCGATCGCCGCCGTGTGGATCGTCGTGGCGGCGATCGCCGTGCTGGCGCTGGCCTTTCCGATCGCCACGCTGGCCAGGCTCACGACGACGACGACGCTGATCGTGTTCGCGACCGTGAATGTCGCGCTGGTCGTTCTGGCGGCACGTCCGGGCCACGAAGCCTTGCGCCCCTGGCGCCCGGCCGGAATTCTCGGCGCCGTGTTGACGGGCGGGCTGGGCGGCTACGAGATCGTGCGCGGCTTGTTGGCGGCGGCCGGCTGAGTCGACGGCTATTTCTTCAAGAGATAACCGACGATGCCGCCTGCGGCACCCGTCAGAATCGACATCGCCCATTTCTTGTCGTCGGGCGTGGCGGTGGCCGACGTCAGCGTCGAGAATCAGATGAAGACGATCAACAAGAACACGCCGACGGCGACCGCGAACAGCACGACGTCCTTGAACAGCCGGACGCGGCGCTCGCCGAGAGTCTCTTCGCGCTCGACCTTGACGTTGTAGTTGTGGTTCGGCGGCGGATTGTTGAGGTCGATCGTGCTCACAAACCGACGATCTCGGTCTGCAGCTTTTGGGTGCTCGGCTCGACCAAGCCGAGCTTGAGGCCGCGCTGCGTGCCCTCGCGCGCGGCGAGGAAAAGCTGCAGTGCCTTGCGGAGGATCTCGCTCTTGTTGGTTTCGGCCTCTTCGGCGACGCGGTCGATTTCGCGATTGAGGTCGTCGGAGAGGACGACATTGAAGCGGACGCTCATCGGGATTTCCTCATGGAGATGCGGAGATTATGCGCTGAATATACGCATTATCGGCGCATCGATCAAGGGCGTGCGGGCTTCCGTGAAGTCATCCATTGCCGTCGAACCGGCAATCACCAGTCTCCCACTTCGATGGATCGACGCGCTATGGCGAATCGTCGCGAAAGCGGCAATGCACCTTGCCGAGGTCGGAGTCGCTCGATAGCATGTCCGACAAATGCATAGAATATGTCGGACACCGCCATGGCCAAACCAAGACCGATAGCCCGCGCGCCGAAGCGCAAATCGTCGCCCAGCGCGGGCCGCCGCTTCGGTGCGGCCGCCATCCGCAAGGCCGACGCGGCGGGCGGCAAGACCAAGAAGCTCTCGGCCCGTGTACCGGAATCGCTGATCGCGCAAGCGCGCGAGGTCTCGGGGATCGAACGCGACGGCGATCTCGTCAAGGCGGGCTTGGCGGCCTTGGCCGCACCCAACGCGTTCGGCGCCTGGCTCATCGCCAACGAAGGAACACTGCCGGACGATTTCGAGCTCGATGTCTGACTTCGATCCGCTGGATCGCGCCAGGACGCCCCTCGTCCGGCGCGCGATGGGGGATTTGAATTTCGACGTGGCCGCCGTCGCCAAGGCCGGCCTGCCGCTCGTGCTCGACACCAACGCGATCGTGTCGGCATTGCGGGGAAAGCTGCCCCGGCCGGTCCGCGAACTCGTCGCGCTCTCGCGTGCTTTCGCTTCGTCGGTCGTCGTGGGCGAGATCACGCAAGGCTACTACAATCTCGACGCGGCCGATCCGCGCACCAAGGCCAACCGCGCGCAAATCGGTCTTGTCTTGGACGAACTCGCACGGATCGAGACGATCGTGCCGACGGACGGCGATTGGCGCCTGGCCAATACCGTTCTCGCGTCGCTTGGCCGGCGCGGGAAATTCACCAAGGAAAAACGCCGCGAAACGCTCGCCGACGCATTGATCTACACGAGCGTCCGCCGGGCCGGTGCGTGCTTGGTCACCGCGAACACGCGCGATTTCGACCTGCTCGAACAGGCGCTGCCGGGCGGGCGGGTGCTGTATTTCGTGCCGGCCTAGGCCCAAACTCACACGTCGAGATTCGCGACCTTGAGCGCGTTCTCGACGATGAAGTCGCGGCGCGGCTCGACCATTTCGCCCATCAGGGTGGCGAACACGCCATCGGCGTCGGCACTGTCGTGCACCTTCACCTGCAGCAGATGGCGCACCGACGGATCGAGCGTGGTCTGCCACAGCTGCTCGGGGTTCATCTCGCCCAGGCCCTTGTAGCGCTGGAACGAAAGCCCCTTCTTGCCGAGCTCCAGCACCGTATCGATCAGCTTGATCGGGCCGGGGATCTCGACCGCGTTCTTGTCTTTGGTCACCAGCCGCGCGCGCTTGGCGTAAAGCCCTTGGAGATCGGCGGCCATTTCGACCAAGCGGCGCGCCTCGGCCGAGTTGATCGTCACGCCGTCGATGAGCGCCCGGTCGGTCTCGCCGCGCAGCTTGCGCTCGAAGCGCATGCCGTCGGCTTCCATGGTTCCGGTCCAGCCGCGCTCGGTGTCGGGCGAGAGCACGTTCAGACGCGTGGCGATCACCTGGGCGACCTGCCCGGCGGTCGCCTTGTCGGCCAGGATCGAGGGATCGAGCGCCCCCAGGATCGCGGCCTGCTCGACCACGTCGCGATAGCCCACGCGGCGCACCAGCGCCTGGATCATCGCCTTGGCGGCGCGCGCGCGTTCGACCGCGGCGCGCAGATCCTCGCCCGCGCGCTGGCTGCCGTCCGCCCCCACGGTCAGCACCGCGTTCTCGATGCCGCCGGCGATGAGGTAATCCTCCATCGCGCGCTCGTCCTTGAGATAGACCTCCGACGCGCCTTTCTTGACCTTATAGAGCGGCGGCTGGGCGATGTAGATGTAGCCTTGCTCGATCAGCGGGCGCATCTGGCGATAGAAGAACGTGAGCAGCAGCGTGCGGATATGGCTGCCGTCGACGTCGGCGTCGGTCATGATCACGATCTTGTGATAGCGCGCCTTGCCGGCGTCGAATTCCTCGCTGCCGATGCCCGTCCCGAGTGCGGTGATCAGCGTGCCGATTTCGGCCGAGGAGAGCATCTTGTCCAGGCGCGCGCGCTCCACGTTCAGGATCTTGCCTTTGATCGGCAAGATCGCCTGGAAGGCGCGGTTGCGCCCCTGCTTGGCCGAGCCGCCGGCCGAATCGCCCTCGACGATGAAGATCTCCGACTTCGCCGGATCGCGTTCCTGGCAATCGGCGAGCTTGCCGGGCAGCGAAGCCATGTCCAGCGCCCCTTTGCGCCGCGTGAGGTCGCGCGCCTTGCGCGCGGCTTCGCGCGCGGTCGCCGCTTCGACGATCTTCTGCACGATGCGCTTGGCGTCGGCGGGATGCTCCTCGAACCATTGCTGGAACTTGTCGGTGCAGATCGTCTCGACGACGGGCCGCACTTCGGAGGAGACGAGCTTGTCCTTGGTCTGCGAGGAGAATTTCGGGTCGGGCACCTTGACCGAGAGCACGCAAGTGAGGCCTTCGCGCGCGTCGTCGCCGGTCAGGCCGATCTTGTCCTTCTTGGCGCCGGCCATGTCGGCGGCCATCTTCACCACGATGCGCGTGAGGGCGGCGCGGAAACCGGCCAGATGCGTGCCGCCGTCCTTCTGCGGAATGTTGTTGGTGAAGCACAGCATCGTCTCGTGATAGGCGTCGGTCCATTCCATCGACACCTCGACGGAAATCCCTTCCTTCTCGCCGCGCACCGAGATGGGCGCGTGCAGCGCCTGCTTGGAGCGGTCGAGATATTTGACGAACGCCTCGATGCCGCCTTCGTAATGCAGCTCGACCTTCTTGGGCTCGACATGGCGCTCGTCCGACAGCACGAGTCGGACGCCCGAATTGAGGAAGGCGAGCTCGCGCAAGCGGTGTTCGAGCGTGTCGAAATCGAACACGGTCTTGGTGAAGGTCTGGGTCGAGGGCAGGAAGGTCACTTGCGTGCCGCGCTTGTCGCCGTCGGGCCCGGTCTCGGCCAGCGGGGCGACCGCTTCGCCGTGGCGGAACTCCATCGCGAAGGCCTTGCCGCCGCGCCAGATGCTCAGCAGCAGCTTCTCCGACAGCGCGTTGACGACCGAGACGCCCACGCCGTGCAGACCGCCCGAAACCTTGTAGGAGTTCTGGTCGAATTTTCCGCCCGCGTGCAGCTGGGTCATGATGACTTCGGCCGCCGACACGCCTTCCTCGGGATGGATGTCGGTGGGGATGCCGCGCCCGTTGTCGCGCACGGTGACCGAGCCGTCGGCGTTGAGCGTCACTTCGATCGCGTCGCACCAGCCGGCCAGCGCCTCGTCGATCGCGTTATCGACGACCTCGTAGACCATGTGGTGCAGGCCCGTGCCGTCGTCGGTGTCGCCGATATACATGCCCGGGCGCTTGCGCACCGCGTCGAGCCCGCGCAAGACCTTGATCGAATCCGCGCCATAGGCGGCGGTGGCGTCGTCGATATTCTTCGGAACGGCGGTCATGGGGAGCCTCGGGTCGGTTCGCAAACGCCGTCGCCGACGGCGTGGAGAAGGGCGCGATCGCGCAAAGGGGCGAAAGCGGCGGGATCGGCGCCCGTCGCCCAGTACTGGGCGCCGAGCGCGTCGAGTTCGTCGAACAGCGCCGCGCGGCGCGAAGGATCGAGATGCGCGCAGATCTCGTCGAGCAGCAGCACCGGCGGGCTGCCGCGCTCGGCGGCGAGCTCGCGCGCGTAGGCGAGCACCAGGGAGATCAGCAGCGCCTTCTGTTCGCCGGTGGACAGCGCGCCGGCGGGCTGGTTCTTCGCGGCCCAGCGCGCCGCGAGATCGGCGCGGTGCGGGCCGAAGCCGGTGGCGCCGCTTTCGGCGTCGGACATGCGGCGCGCGGCGAGAATGTCGCGCGCGCGATCTTCGGCGGCCAGCGCGGGCATCTCCGCCACGAGCGTTTCGAGTTCGCCGGCCAGCGTCAATTCGGGGGCGGGGAAGGCGCTCACATTCGCCCGGCACGCGCGCGCCAGGCGCGCCACGGTCTGGCCGCGCGCGATCGCGATCGCGATGCCGTGCCGCGCCATCGAATCTTCGAGCGAGGCCAGCCAAGCTTCGTCGCGCGCGCCCTCGGCCAGCAGCCGCGCGCGCTCGCGCATCGAATGCTCGTAGGCCGCCACGCGCCCCGCGTGCTCGGGATCGAAGCCGAAGACCAGGCGGTCGAGAAAGCGCCGCCGCGCGCCCGGGCCTTCGGCGAAGAGCCGGTCCATTTCGGGCGTCAGCCACACGACCGCGATCGCGGCCGCGAAATCCTGCTGGCCGCGCGCCGGCTTGCCGTCGACGCGCAAGACGCGCTTGCCCGCGCCGCCGCCGCCCGTGCCCAGACGGATCTCGTCGCCGCCTTTGGTCACGCGCGCCGCCACGGCCCAGGCTTGCGCCGCACCCCGCCGCTCGGGCTCGGGTCCGCGCGCGCGGCGCAGTCCCTTGCCCGGGGCGAGGAACGAGATCGCTTCGAGGATGTTGGTCTTGCCCGCCCCGTTGGGCCCGAGCAGTGCGACCGGATGCGGCCCCGGCTCCAGCCGCAACGCGGCGTAGGAGCGGAACTCGATCAGATCGAGGCGCGTGACGGCCGCCCCGGCCGAGACGGGGCCGGGTGCCGGCGCGCGATGGGCGAGGCGGCCGGTCAAGCCCCTCACACGCGCATCGGCATGAGGACGTAGAGCGCGCTCTGATCGGCCGAATCGGTCACGATGGTCGGCGAGGCGGCGTCGGCCATGCGGAAGGTCGCGTTCTCGCCTTCGATCTGCTCGGCGATATCCAGCAAATACCGCGCATTGAACCCGATCTCGATCGCCGCCCCTTGATAGGCGACTTCGATCTCCTCGTTGGCCGAGCCGGCCTCGGCCGAATTGGCCGAGAGTGCGAGCGTGCCCTTGGTCAGCGCCATTTTCACCGCGCGCGACTTCTCGGTCGAGATCGTCGCCACGCGGTCGACCGCCTGGGCGAAATCGCGGCAGGCGACTTCCATGGTCTTGTCGTTGCCCGACGGGATCACGCGCTCGTAATCGGGGAAGGCGCCGTCGATGAGCTTGGAGACCAGCACCGCGTCGCCGAAGGAAAAGCGCACGCGCGTGTCGGACAGCGACACCTCGACCGCGCCTTGCACCTCGTCGATCAGCTTGCGCACTTCCATCACGGTCTTGCGCGGCAGGATCACGCCCGGAATGTTCTCGGCACCGGCGGGCAGCGGCATTTGGATGCGCGCCAAACGATGCCCGTCGGTCGCCACGGCGCGCAGGACTTTCACGCCCTCCGCCGAGGTCGAGTGCATGTAGATGCCGTTGAGGTAGTAGCGCGTCTCCTCGGTCGAGATCGCGAAGCGCGTCTTGTCGATCAGCTGGCGCAGCGCGTCGGCGCCGAGCTCGAATTTGTGCGGCAACTCGCCGGCCGCCATTTTCGGGAAGTCGTCGGCCGGCAACGCGGCCAGCGCGAAGGTCGAGCGGCCCGCGCGCAACGCGACTTGGCCCTTGCCCGCATCCCATTCGAGTCCGACCTGGCTGCCCTCGGGCAGTTTGCGCACGATCTCGTACAGCGTGTGCGCCTGCACGGTGGTCGAACCCGCCTTGGCGACCTCGGCCGCCACGGTTTCGACGAAGGCCACGTCCATGTCGGTCGCGGTCAGCGCCAGCACGCCGCCGGCGGCTTTCGACGAACTCGCGTCGAGCAGCACGTTGGACAGGATGGGGATGGTGTTGCGCCGTTCGACGACGCTTTGGACGTGGCCGAGGGCCTTGAGCAGGGCCGCGCGCTCGATGGTGATTTTCATTTTTGCGCCGCAAGGAGAGGGGTTGTCGCGACTCGGA
The DNA here is from genome assembly GCA_023653245.1 of Tagaea sp. The sequence goes on along the minus strand of JAMNXK010000015.1, from coordinate 3,062 downwards.
ATCGAGATGTCCGCGAGTATAACAAACGAGGCCGGAATCGAAAGGCCCGCGCGCGCCGGAAAAAGCCGGAAAACCGGCGTTATTTCAGCGCTTTGCGGACGGTCTCCGCGAGGACCAAGCGGATCGCCGCCAATTGCAGGCGCAAGCCCATCGAGGCGCGCGCGGGCGCATCCAGCGCCGGGTTTTTCTTGAGCGCACGCGCAACCATTTCGGGCGTGGGCGGCAGATGCACGAAGCCGCACGGGATCTTCCCCGCCCGGCCGAGCAGACCGTAAAGGGCGGCGTTGCACAAGAAGCGGCCCGGATCGTCCGACAGGCGCGCCGGTATGCCGGCGGTCAGCAGCGCCTTCAAAGCCGCGTTCGCGGGCAGCGTGGACGCGCGCGCCGCCGGCCCGTCTTTCTCGATCCGGCCCGCGCGCTTCTTGCCGTCGTTGTCGGCGATGCGGAATTTGAGTTCGTTGTAGCCGGTGGTTTCCAGCCGGATCGTCGCTTCGCGCTCGGCCAGGCCCAGGGCGACGATCGCGATCGGCTTGGTCTCTTCCAGGATTTCGTCGAGGGCGGCGTCGAGCTTGGCGATCGAGACGGGCAGCACGCGTCCGGCGACGCGCGCCGGCCCGATCCATTCGCCGTCCAGACGCAAGGCGAGTTTTTCGCTCGGATTGGCGGGATGGCCGCCGAAAACCTCGAACCCCGTCAGCAGAATTCGCGGCGCGCGGGCCAAGCGGCGACTCAGGCTTCGAGCATGCGGCGCAGCAGCTCGATATCCTCGCTGAACGCCGAATCGCTGCCGCGCAATTCTTCGATCTTGCGCACCGCGTGCATGACCGTGGTGTGGTCGCGCCCGCCGAATTTGCGCCCGATCTCGGGCAGCGAACGGCTGGTCAGCTGCTTGGCCAGATACATCGCCACCTGCCGGGGCCGCGCCACCGCGCGCGCGCGCCGGGGCGAATGCATGTCGGCCAGGCGGATGGCGAAATGCTCGGCCACTTTCTTTTGGATTTCCTCGATCGTCACCCGGCGGTCGGAAGCGCGCAGGATGTCGTGCAGCACTTCTTGCGCGCCTTCGAGGGAGATCGCCCGGCCCACCAGCGTGGCGTGGGCCACGATGCGGTTGAGCGAGCCTTCGAGTTCGCGCACGTTGGCGACGATCTTGTGGGCGAGGAACTCGAGCACTTTGGGCGGCACCGACGCGCCGAGCTTCTCGGCCTTGGTTTCCAGGATGCCCAAGCGAAGTTCGTAGGTGGTCGGGTGGATGTCCGCGACCAGACCCCAGCCCAAACGCGAGCGCACGCGGTCTTCCAAGCCTTCGAGATCGGCCGGGCTTTTGTCCGCCGACAGCACGATCTGTTTGTTCTGATCGACGAGCGCGTTGAAGGTGTGGAAGAACTCCTCCTGCGTGGCGTCCTTGCCGGAGATGAACTGGACGTCGTCGACCAGCAGCACGTCCACCGAGCGGAACTGCTCCTTGAAGGACATCGTGTCCTTGAAGCGCATCGCGCGGATGAACTGGTACATGAACTTTTCGGCCGATAGATACACGACCCGGCGCGCCGGGTGGCGCTTGCGGATGTGCCAGGCGATGGCGTGCATCAGATGGGTCTTGCCCAGCCCCACGCCGCCGTAAAGGAACAAGGGATTGAACGGCACCTTCGATTCTTCGGCCACGCGCTTGGCGGCCGCGGCGGCGAATTCGTTGGACTTGCCGGTGACGAAGCTTTGGAACGTGAAGCGCGGATCGAGCGGCGCGCCGAAATCCTCGACGTCGTCCTGGCCCGCGCGCGCCAGCGCCGGCGCCGCCAAGCCGGTGGCCGCGGGCCGCGGCACGGCGAGCGAATTCGCGCGCGCCTGATGCGCGCCGCCGCCGCTGCCGTTGGTCGAGACCGCACTTTGCGGCGAGCCCGACTGCACGACCACGTCGATCAGGCGCACGGTCTTGTTCTCGGCGCGCCACAGCGATTTGATGCGGTCGGCGTAATGCTGGCGCACCCAATCCTGCATGAAGCGGGTGGGCACGGCGACCTTGATCACGCCGTCGTCCTGGCCGACCAGCGTGAGCGGCTTGAGCCACGAGCGATAGGCCGCTTCGCCGAACTCGACCTTCAGCCGGGCGCGCACGCGCACCCATTGCGCTTCGAGGGAGGGGCCCATGTCGGACGGACGCATCGCCATCACTCCTGCGTCCAGGGAAGGCCGCTGGCCTTCCAGCCGCCCGCGTGCCCGCGATGGCCGTCGGAATCCTTGTCGCCTTCGAACCCGCCGGCGAGATTGTAGGCGCGCGCGTAGCCCAGCCCGGTCATCGCGATGGCCGCAGCACGGCTGCGCCCGCCCGAGCGGCAGATGAACACGACCGGCGCCGATTTCGGCACCGCGGCGAGCACGGCCGCGGCGAAGTCGCCGTTGGGGATCATTTGCGCGCGCCCGTCCGGTGCGGTCGCGTAATTCTGCCAGGCGACGAAAAGCGGCGCCTTGGCCACGCGCCCGAGCGCGGGCACGCCCACGAACGTCCACTCCGCGCGGCTGCGCACGTCGACCAGCACGGCGTCTTTTTCGTTTTCGAGCAGCTCCCAAGCCGCGCGCGGCGTCAGATCGCCCGCATAGCCCAAATCCGTCTTGGTTTCGTCTTTCGCCGCTTCTCCCATCGTCCGCCAACTTCCCTACTTCTTACCGACTGACCGCCCGCGCTCGTCCCGAAAGGCGAGGGGGTCGCGCGCCCCCCGCCAGGCCGTTTGGTTCCGCGCGGCCGAAGATCAGCTTTTGGCCGATCGTCGCGCGGACCGCCCGCCGCCTCCGCCCGGCCATCGCGGCGGAGCGAACAGCGCCAAGCGCGGATTGTCGAAATAGGTGGCGCGCCGGCCGAAGACCATCGGCGCGCGCGCATTGTCGGACCCCGAATTCACCGTCGTCGCCCCCTGCGTTCGCGTCTGTGTTGTTCCAGACTTCGCCAACGCCGCCCCTTCTTTTTCCGTCGACGTCGCGTCGCCGGACGGAAGGGTGCGGGTGCTCGGCGCGGTTTCCCGCGCCGTCTCGATCACTCGCCAATCGGAGGGTCGGCGTCGCATCTT
>JAMNXK010000332.1 GCA_023653245.1 Tagaea sp. | reverse complement strand
CCCACGATCGCGGCCACGATCGACGCGGCCGCCCCCAGCAGGGCGAACTCCGCCAGGAAGGCGCGCATCACGTCGCGGCGCGTGGCGCCCAGCGCCTTCAGCACGACCGCGTCGTAGACGCGCCGGCGATGCGTGGCGACGATGGCGCCCGCGAGCACCAGCACGCCCGCGACCAGTGTGATCGCGGCGGTGACGCGCGCGGCGGCGGCGATGCCCTTGACGGTTTCCTGCGCGGTTTCGAGCGCGCGCTTGACGCGGATCGACGACACGTTGGGGAAGGCGGCGGTGACCGCGCGTTCGAGCGCGTCTTCCTGCGCGTCGGCGACTTGGGCGGTGGCGATCCAGGTCTGCGGCGCGCCTTCCAGCGTGCCGGGCGCGAAGGTCAGCGTGAAATTGATGCCCAGGCTGGTCCAATCGATCGCGCGCAGATTGGCGATCTTGGCGTCGACCTCGACGCCGAGCACGTTGATGGTGATCGTGTCGCCGACGTTCAAGCCGAAGCCGCGCGCGATCTGGGCGTCGAACGAGACCAGCGGCGGTCCCGCATAATCCGCCGGCCACCACTCGCCCGCGACCAGGCGCGTGCCCGCGGGCATCGGGCCGGTGTAGGTCAGGCCGCGATCGTTGCCCACGGCCCATTGCGCCTCGGGCGCGATCTGCGCTTGGTCGATGGGCACGCCGTTCAGCTTGGCGATGCGCCCGCGCAAAGCGGGCACGCGGCGCAACTCGCCCACGCCCGGATGCGTTTCGACCAATCGGTTGAACGCGTCGATCTGGTCGGGCTGGATGTCGATGAAGAAGAACGACGGCGCCATTTGCGGCAGCTGCTCGGCGAGCTGGCGGCCGAAATTGCCCTGCACTTGGGCGATCAAGGTCAGCACGGTCAGGCCCAGGCCGAGCGACAGCACGATCCCCGGCGTCGGGCTGCCGGGCCGGTGCATATTGGCGAGCGCCAGGCGCAAGCCCGGATGGCGCACGCGCCCGAAGGCGCGCGCCAAGCGCTGGATGCCCCAAGCGGCGAGGCGGAACAGCACGAAGGTCGCCGCGGCAGCACCGCAGAACGCCAGGCCCAAGCGCTTGTCGATCGACGTGGCGACCGCGAGGCCCGCCAGCGCCAAAATCGCCGCCACCACGAAGGCGATGTAGTGCGCGCGCGGCCAGCGCCGCACGGGTGCGATCAGATCGCGGAACAAGGCGGCGGGCGGCACTTCGCGCGCGCGCGCCAGCGGCCACAGCGAAAACGCGAGGGCCGTCAGCAGCCCGAAGGCCAGTCCCATGCCCAGCGGCACGGGATAGAACCCGGCGCGCGCTTCGACCGTCAGGCGTTCGGCGATCAGCGGGGCGACCAGGGCGGGGACGGCCGCGCCCACGACCAGCCCGGCCGCGATGCCGATCGACGCGAGCGCGAGGATCTGCAGCAGGTAAACGCGCATGATGAGGGCACCCGGCGCGCCCAGGCATTTGAGCGTCGCGATGGTCGTCGTGCGCCCGTCGAGATAGGCGCGCACGGCGTTGGCCACGCCCACGCCGCCCACCAGCAGCGCGGTCAGGCCCACCAGCGTCAGGAACATGGCGATGCGCTCGACCCAGCGCTGCAGCCCAGGCGCGGCCTCGGTCGTGCCGCGGATGCGCCAGCCCGCGTCGGGGAAGCGGCGCTTCAATTCTTCGGACCACGCGGCGGGATCGATCCCGTCGTTCAGCAGCACGCGATACTGATAGCGAACCAGCGTGCCGGGTTGGATCAGGTTCGTCTGCGCGAGCGACTCGCGCGCCACCATCACGCGGGGGCCCAGCGTGAACACGTTGGCCGAGCGATCGGGTTCGCTCTCGACCAATGCGCGCACGGCGTAGATGCCGTCGCCGACTTGGATGCGCCCGCCGATCGAAATACCCAGACGGTTGGCGACGGCGCGTTCGATCGCCGCCCCCCACACGCCGTCCGGCCCTTGGGCCAGCGCGCGCGGGAGATTCATGCCGTCCGACAGGCGCACGGTGCCGAGCAGCGGATAGGGGCCGGGCTCGATGGATTTGAGTTCGACGAGCAGGCGCTCGTCCGGCGTGCGCGCCATCGCGCGCATTTCCTGGACCAGCGTCACGCGGCCCGAGGCGTCGAGGAATTCGCGCTGCGCCGGCGTGGCGGCGCGATGGGTGAAAGCGAGCTCGAAATCCCCGCCCAGGATCGTGCGCGCGTCCTGGCGCAGCGCCTCGCGCACGCCTTCGGCGAGCGAGCCCACGCCGGCGATCGCCGCCACGCCCAGCATCAGGCAGGCCATGAACACGCGAAAGCCCTTGATGCCGCCGCGCAGCTCGCGCTTGGCCAGGGTGACGGCGAGGGACCAGCGTGCCGCGTCGGCCGAAGCGATCATCTTACTGGGCCGCGGCGAGAATGGCGGGATAGGGCGACAGGCGTCCGTCGTCCATGCGCACCGCGCGCTCGCAGCGCCGGGCCAGCGCGGAATCGTGGGTGATCAGCACCAACGCCGTGCCCAGCCGGGCGCGCAGATCGAACATCAGATCGACGATGCCCGTGCCCGTCGTCGCGTCGAGATTGCCGGTCGGTTCGTCGGCCAACAGGAGTTTCGGCTCGGCCACGACCGCGCGCGCCAAAGCCGTGCGCTGCTGTTCGCCGCCCGACATCTGCCCGGGATAATGCGACAGCCGATGCCCGAGCCCGACCGATTCCAGCGCCTTCTTGGCTTTGTCCCAGGCGTGGCGGTCGCCGGCGAATTCCAGCGGGATCGCCACGTTTTCCAGCGCCGTCATGGTCGGGATCAGATGGAAGGCCTGGAACACGATGCCGATCGTGCGGCGGCGATAGAGCGCCAAGCCATCCTCGTCGAGCGCGCCCAGATCCTGGCCCGCGACGCGCACGCTGCCTTGCGTGGGCCGCTCCAGGCCGGCGACGATCATCATCATCGTCGACTTGCCCGAGCCCGACGGGCCGACAACCGCCACGCTCTCGCCCGGCGCCACGCTCAAATCGACGCCGCGAAGGATATTGACCTCGCCCGCCTGGCTCGCCAGCTTCAGATGGACGCCCGAGAGGCGCAAGATCGGTTCGACAGGTTGGGACATGGACACAGGATACCTTGGAAAGCAGCGCGGTTCCCCGGGATATGGTTTGCCCCGGCGCGGATTCAACGCGGCCGCGGCAAGTCTTTGTGTAACTTGGGCCTTTCCGGCCCGGGCGCAAACGCCGCCGCCGCGCTTGCTGGTCCTCGGGGATTCCCTTTCGGCCGGCTACAACATTCAAGCGCGCGAGGCGTTTCCGGTGCGCTTGGAAGCCGCCTTGCGCCAGGCCGGGGTGAACGTGTCGGTCGTCAACGCGGGCGTGTCGGGCGACACCTCGGCGGGCGGTCTGTCGCGGGTGGATTGGGCGTTGGGCCAGCGCCCGCCCGAATATGCGCTCGTGGCGCTGGGGGCGAATGATGGTCTGCGCGGCATCGACGTCGACGCGATGGAGCGCAATCTCGATCGCATCCTCGAGCGCCTGAAGGCGCGCGGGGTGAAGCCGATGCTCGCGGGCATGCTCGCCCCGCCCAATATGGGCTCCGAATATCGCGACGCTTTCGCTGCCGTGTTCCCGCGTTTGGCCGCCAAGCACGGCGTGCCGCTCTATCCGTTCTTGCTCGAAGGCGTGGCCGCGCGGCCCGAGTTCAATCTTTCGGACGGCATCCATCCCAACCCGCAAGGCGTGGACATCATGGTCGCCAATATCCTGCCGCATGTGCGGCGGTTCCTGGCGGGGGGTTGAGCCTGAACAAGACGTCATCCGCGGACGGGCCGAAGGCCCGATCCGTGGATCTCGGAAAGAAACGTCGCGCCGAAGGCGCGGCCCGTTGTCTTCGAGATTCTCGTGTCTCGCTTCGCTCGCACGAGAATGACGGAAACGGGGGCTTCGGGCCGCCTAGACCAAGTACTTCGCCAACGCCGCTTCGTCCCAGTCGAGGCCGATGCCGGGGCCGGGCAAGGGCGCGACGGTTCCGTCGATCACGCGCACGGGCGCGCGCAAGATGGGTGCCGCGAGATCGAGCCAT
>JAMNXK010000331.1 GCA_023653245.1 Tagaea sp. | reverse complement strand
TTTGCCGTCCGTCGTGCGCTCGAGGGTTTCGTCGTGCATCAGGATCGGCACGCCGTCTTGGGTGAGCTTGGCGTCGAACTCGATCCAGGCCGCACCCTGACGATGGGCTTCTTCGATCCCAGGCAGCGTGTTCTCGGGGGCCGAGGCGCGCGCGCCGCGATGGCCGACGATGACGGGGATGGCGAGGGGCATTCGGGTCTCCCAAACGAAAACGGCCCCCGCTTCGGTTTCGCCGAAACGAGGGCCGTGTCCTGGCGTTCGCTTACTCGGCCGGCTGGCCGGGCTCGCGCTTCTTGTCGAACTGGTCGGAGATGTCCGCACCCGTGGCTTGATCCACGCGGCGCATGGAAAGCTTCACCTTGCCGCGATCGTCGAAGCCGATGAGCTTGACCTTGACCGAATCGCCCATCTTGACGACGTCGGCGGTCTTCTCCACGCGGCGCGCCGCGAGTTCGGAGATGTGCACGAGGCCGTCCTTCGAGCCCATGAAGTTCACGAAGGCGCCGAAATCCATCACCTTCACGACCTTGCCGGTGTAGATCGCACCCAGCTCCGGCTCGGCGGCGATGCCCTTGATCCAGTCGATCGCCTGCTTGGCCTTCTCCTCGCTGGTCGAGGCGACCTTGATCGTGCCGTCGTCCTCGATGTCGATCTTGCAGCCGGTGACCTCGACGATCTCGCGGATGACCTTGCCGCCGGTGCCGATGACTTCGCGGATCTTGTCCTTCGGAATCTGGAAGGTCGTGATGCGCGGGGCGTTGTTCGACACGCTGTCGCGCGCGCCGGTCAGGCCCTTGGCCATCTCGCCCAGGATGTGCAGGCGGCCGTCTTTGGCCTGGCCCAGCGCGATCTTCATGATGTTCTCGTCGATCGAGGTGATCTTGAGATCCATCTGCAGGGAGGTCACACCCTTCTCGGTGCCGGCGACCTTGAAGTCCATGTCGCCGAGATGGTCCTCGTCGCCCAGGATGTCCGACAGCACCGCGAAGGCGCGGTCTTCCTTGATCAGGCCCATGGCGATGCCCGCGACCGGGCGGGGCAGCGGCACGCCCGCGTCCATCAAGGACAGCGAAGAGCCGCACACCGTGGCCATCGAGGACGAGCCGTTGGACTCGGTGATCTCCGACACCACGCGGATGGTGTAGGGGAACTTGTCCTTGGGCGGCAGCAGCGGCCGGATCGCGCGCCAGGCGAGCTTGCCGTGGCCGATTTCGCGGCGGCCGGGGCTGCCCATGCGCTTGGCTTCGCCCACCGAATAGGGGGGGAAGTTGTAGTGCAGCATGAAGTGCTCGCGATACTCGCCTTCGAGCGCGTCGATGATCTGCTCGTCGTCGCCGGTGCCGAGCGTGGCCACGCACAGGGCTTGCGTCTCGCCGCGGGTGAACAGCGCCGAGCCGTGGGCGCGCGGCAGCAGGCCGACTTCCGACACGATCGGACGGACGGTCTTGGTGTCGCGGCCGTCGATGCGCTTGCCGGTGTCCAGAATGTTGTCGCGCACGACCTTGGCTTCGAGATCGCCGAACAACGCGCCGGCGAGGGCGGCTTCTTCCGGCACGTCCTTCAGGGCTTCCATCGCGCGCGTCTTGATCGCGGCGACCTTGTCGCGCCGGGCGAACTTGACCGGCTCCTTGTAGGCGGCGGCGAGTTCGCCGGCGAACTTCTCGAGCTTCGCCTTGGCCGCGGCGGTGGCCGGCGGCAAAGCGGGGATCGCCCAGGGCTCCTTGGCGGCGGCTTCGGCCAGCGAGATGATCAGGTCGATCACCGGCTGGAAGCCGCGATGGCCGAACATCACCGCGCCGAGCATCTGCTCTTCGCTCAGCTCCTTGGCTTCGGACTCGACCATCAGCACGCCGTCCTTGGTGCCGGCGACGATCAGGTCGAGATCGGAGGTCGCCATCTCCTCCTGCAGCGGGTTGAGCTTGAACTCGCCGCCGACCAGGCCGACGCGCGCCGCACCGATCGGGCCCATGAACGGAATGCCCGACAGCGTCAGGGCGGCCGAACAGCCGACCATCGCCACGATGTCGGGATCGTTCTGCAGGTCGTGGGACAGGACGGTGGCGATGACCTGGACTTCGTTGCGGAAATTCTCGGGGAAGAGCGGACGGACCGGCCGGTCGATGAGGCGCGAGGTCAGCGTCTCCTTCTCCGTCGGGCGGCCTTCGCGCTTGAAGAAGCCGCCGGGGATCTTGCCGGCCGCGAAGGTCTTTTCCTGGTAGTGGACGGTCAGCGGGAAGAAATCCTGGCCGGGCTTGGCGGATTTGGCGCCGACGACGGTGCACAGCACGACCGTGTCGCCCAGCCGGGCGACGACGGCACCGTCGGCCTGGCGGGCCATCTTGCCGGTTTCCAGGGTGAGCGTGCGCCCGCCCCAATTCATCTCGCGCTTGACGATATCGAACATGATTCTTGAACCTTCCTTGCCGCGTACGGACCCGCGCGCCCGCCCCTATGGCGAAACGCGCGTGGCGCCGGCCGTCTTCGCCCCCATGGCGAAGACCCAAGCCAGCGCCGCCCATGGACTTCTGGACGTCGGGAGTGGGAACGCGCGGCGACTCGTCCGCCCGGGCGTTCGCCCGGGGGCGGAAGAAAACTCTTCGCGCGAGGAATTCAAATTTGGGACTTCAGCGGCGCAGTTCGAGGCGCTCGATGAGCGTCGAATAGCGCTTCACGTCGGTCTTCTTGAGATAGTCGAGCAAGCGACGGCGCTGGCCGACCATCATCAGAAGTCCGCGACGGGAGTGGAAGTCCTTCTTGTGCGTGGCAAGGTGCTCGGTGAGCTCCTTGATGCGCTCGGAGAGCAGGGCGACCTGCACTTCCGGAGAACCGGTATCGCCCTTCTTGACGGCGAATTTGGCGACGATTTCGCTCTTGTGAGCGGGATCCAGCGACATCGGTCTATCCTTTCGACCCTAGAGGTTGAACACGCGCACCGGACGGATCGTTTCTCCGTCGCTCGCCACCAGCGCGATCAGCCGCCCCTCCATCAGGGCGGCCATCGGATCGGCCGGTGCGCGATCGATGCGGGGGTCTCGCAAAGCCTGGCCTCGTTTGAGAGCCAGAGCCTGGTCCGCGGTCACGGCCAGCGCCGGGATGTCGTCCAGCGCGGTCTCGACCGGGGCGAGGGCCCCAAAGCGGCCGGGACTATGCCCAAACCCCTCCAGGGTTGCCAGAGAAATAGCGGCCTCGACGCCGAATTTCCCCACCCGGGTCCGGCGCAATTCCACCACATGGGCGACGGTCCCGAGCGCCCGGGCGAGGTCGCGGGCGAGGCTGCGGATATAGGTGCCCTTGCCGCAATCGACCCGAAAACGAGCCGTGTCGGGATCGAGCGAATCCAGGAATTCCAGTTTTCGGATCAATACCTTGCGCGATTCGAGAACGACGTCTTCACCGGCGCGGGCAAGATCGTAGGCGCGCGCGCCGGCGACCTTGATGGCCGAGTAGGCCGGCGGGATCTGGTCGATTTCGCCCTCGAATCGAGGCAACGCCGCCCGGATCGCCGCTTCGGCCGGCCGGACCTCGGATGTTGCGGTGACCGCCCCCTCGGCATCGTCGGTGGTGGTGGCCACCCCCCAGCGTGCTGTGAATTCGTAGGTCTTTTCGCCGTCCACGACGAAGGGCAGCAGCTTGGTCGCCTCGCCCAGGGCGATCGGCAGCACGCCCGAGGCCAGCGGATCGAGCGTGCCGCCATGCCCGCCTTTGGCGGCCTCGAACAGCCAGCGCACGCGGCCCAGCGCCTGGGTGGAGCTGGGGCCCACCGGCTTGTCGAGGATCACCCAGCCATCGACTTTGCGCTTGGCGCGCTTTGGCTGAGCTGGCGAGTCTGGCCTCATGGTTCGACGGGCTCACCATGAGGCTCAAGACGAGGCCTCACCCTGAGCTTGTCGAAGGGCGAGGCCGGTCCATGCTCGACGCCAAAGCGCACGCGCGTCACTTTTTCTTGCGCGCGCGTTGCGGCTTTTCGGGCGCTTGCGGCGCCAAATCGGCGGCGACGCGCGGATCGCGGAACGCCGCTTCCATGCGCGCGGCATAGTCGAAGGACGTGTCCTTCTG
>JAMNXK010000330.1 GCA_023653245.1 Tagaea sp. | reverse complement strand
TTCCCGAAGACGCGCATGGCCACGCCCATCGGCGTCATCACCAGGAAGAACAGGAACCCCATCGTCAGCGGATTGACGATCCGGTACAGCAGCAACCCGAACTTCATCCAAAGCCGGTTGAGCGGGGCGAGCGCCTTGGGCGCCGCATATGCGAGAACGAGGAACACCGCGGCACCCGCCAGCCACCACGGCCACAGAGCGCTTCCGAACCACCACTTTATCGCCGCCACGAGAGCGAAAACGCCGGCGAAGACCTGACCGAACCCGCGATCGGTCGAGCCAAGATTTTCGTCGTCGCGTTCGAAGCTTTCGTGCAGCCCGGCCATAGCGCCCCGTCAGTTTTGCGGCGGCGCATCCTAGGCGGCGGTCCGGCCCGGGACCAGCGCAAATTCTCATGCCTTTTCAGGTATTTGGCGTCAAGCGAAGGCGCTGGCGCGATAGGCGGCGCCGATTCGCGCCAAGTCTTGCGGAGTTAGCGCCCCGGCCGCGCCCGCCGCCGCGTTCGCTTCGGCCTCCGCCGGCGTGAGGATTCCCGGGATCGCGGTCGAGATTTCCGGTCGCGAGACGCAAAACCGCAGCGCGATCTGGGCGAGGCTTTGGCCTTCGCGCGCGGCGATGTCGCCGACGAAGTCGCGCGCGGCCTTCGACCAGGCGTCGAGCCGTTCGCGCGGCCACAAGCGGCGATGGTCGCCCTCCGGAAAACTCGCATCGGCCGAGACGGCGCCCGACAGGAATCCGAACGCCAGCGGTGTGCGTGCGATCACACCGGCGCCGCGTGCGCGCGCCTCGTCGAGCAGGCCGCAATCTACGGCGCGATGGTCGATCAGATTGTAGTTCGCCTGCACGACCGGGGCGGCGAATTCGCGCACGCAACGCAAGGCTTCGGCCGGCGTCTTGGTCGAGATACCCCAGGCGCGGATGGCGCCCTCGCGCCGAAGATCCGCCAAACAGGCGAGAATCTCCGGCCGCGAAGCGAGCAGCTCGGGCGTGGGATTGTGGAGCTGGAGAAGGTCGATCGCCGGCCGGCGCAAGCGCCGCAGCGATCCCTCGACCGAGGCGCGGATCGCGGCCGGCGCGAAATCCACGGGATCGGAAAATCGCGGCTGCCCGGCTTTGGTCGCGATCACCACGCGATCCGCGTCGGCAGCCGGCAGGCCCGCCACGAACTCGCCGATCAGCGTTTCCGAATGCCCGTCGCCATAGGCCGGGGCGGTGTCGAAAAACACGATCCCGCGTTCGAAAGCGCGCGCCAATGCCGCGCGGCTCACCTTGTCGTCGGTGGCGCCGTAGGAAGCGCCGGGCACGAAGCCGCCGATCCCCCAAGCGCCGAAGCCGACGGCCGAGACGCGCAAACCCGTGCCGCCGAGATCGCGGAGTTCCATTCCCGACCGTAGCAAGCGCGCATAAACCTTGGCAAATCGGCCGGTCTTGGGTACCCAAGGCCGGTCATGACCGTACCCGCGCCGTTCCTTGCCCGCTTCGACCGGGTGACTTTGTCGATGGCGATCGACACCAGCATGGCGGCCGTCGCCTTCGTGCTCGCGCTTTGGCTGCGGCTGGGCGACGATATCTGGGACTATCCCGACGATTTCATCTGGGGTGGAGCGCTCGTTTTCGCCGCGACGGCCGCGATCGCGTTCTGGATCACCGGCCTGCCGCGCGGCGTGTGGCGCTATGCGGGTGCCGACGATCTGATCCAGGCCGCGCGCGCGGTCACGCTGGCGCTGCTGCTGTTCTTGCCGGCGATGTTCTTGTGGCAGCGGCTGGAGGTCATGCCGCGCTCGGCGCTGTTCATCGCCTGGACTCTGCTTTTCGCGCTGCTCGCGGGCCCGCGCCTTCTCTACCGCGCCGTGCGCGAAGGCCATCTCGACCTGACCGCCGCCGGGCCGCGGCCCGAGCAGGTGCAAGTGCTCGTCGTCGGCGCCAATGACGGGGCGGAGCTGTTCATCCAAGCCAATCGCCGGCGCCGGCGCGCGCCGTTTTTCGTGCTCGGGCTGATCGACGATTCCGGCAACCGCACCGGACGGCGCATCGGCGGGGTCGACATTCTGGGTCCGGTCGACGCGCTCGCCGGGATCGTCGAGCGGCTCAAGGGCAAGGGCTTGCTTCCCCAGCGTCTGGTCGTCGCCGCGCGCGGCATCGAAGGCGAAAGTCTCCAGGCGCTGGTCGACGCCGCCGACCGCTTGGGCATGACCTGCGTGCGTCTCCCTCGGATCAACGATCTTTCGGGCGAGGCAGCCGACGCGACCGCGACCGCGCCCATCGCCATCGAGGATCTGCTCGGCCGGCCGCAGCGCGTGCTCGACCGCGACGCGATGGACGCGCTGATTCGCGGCCGCCGCGTGCTGGTGACCGGTGCCGGCGGTTCGATCGGCGCCGAACTCGTGCGCCAGATCGCCCAGCGCGGGCCGTCGCGACTCGCGCTGATCGAGAATTCCGAGCACGCGCTCTACACGATCGACCGCGAGATCGCCGAGAACTGGAGCGCCGTCGAGCGCGTGGCCGTGCTCGCCGATATCCGCGAGCCGGCCCGTTTGGGCCGCGTCTTCGCCGCCGAGAAACCCGACATCGTCTTCCACGCCGCCGCCCTCAAGCATCTGCCGATCCTCGAGGACAATCCGGTCGAAGGCGCGCTGACAAATTCGGTGGGCACGCGCAACGTCGCCGACGCGGCCATCGCCGCGGGCGCGCGCGCGGTGGTGATGATTTCGACCGACAAGGCGGTCAATCCGACCAACGTGCTGGGTGCGACCAAGCGCCTGGCGGAGAAGCTCTGCCAGGCGCTCGACGCGGCGCAGAGCCCGACGCAGTTCGTCACCGTGCGTTTCGGCAACGTGCTCGGCTCGTCGGGCTCGGTCGTGCCGCTGTTCCAGCGCCAGCTCGCCCAAGGCGGGCCGCTCACCGTCACCCATCCCGAGGTGCGGCGCTATTTCATGACCATCCGCGAGGCCTGCGAGCTGGTGCTGCAGGCCAGCGTGCTGGCGACATCCGCCAAGGGCCCGTCGGTGGGTGCGATCATGGTGCTGGAGATGGGCGCGCCGGTGCGCATCCAGGATCTCGCGCGGCGGATGATCCGGCTCGCGGGCAAACGGCCGGATATCGACGTGAAGATCGTCTATACCGGCCTCAAGCCCGGCGAGAAGCTCGACGAGGAACTGTTCCATGGCGCGGAAGCGCCGCGCGCGACCGCCAATCCCGACATCAAGATCGCCCGGCCCGAACTCGACGATCTCGCCCAATTGCGCGCCGCCCTCGCGCGGCTCGAAGACCTCGCGCGCGCGGGCGACGACAAGGCGACGCTCACCTTGCTGCGCGAGCTCGTGCCCGAGTACAAGCCCGCATAGAGCCCTTTCCACCTAGTCGTACCTACCTGCGTTGGGTTCCGGCGTGTGCGATCCGCGCGGAGCGGCCCGACGCCGATAGTGGTTCTATCGGCAAGGGCCGCGACAAAGCGGGCGCCCGCCGGAACTCAACCCAAGTGGGCCGCGGCCTTTTTCGTCGTGGCGGTGTCGAAGGGCTCGCGCGTAAGCACCGCTACGCGCCTTCGCCCTTCTCCTACCCACGACGAAAAATTCCTGCGGCGCAGGTGAGTACGACTAGGTCGAAAGGGCTCTAGCCCTTCAACAGCGCGGCGATCGTCTCGGGCAGCGCGCGGCGCCAATCGGGCGGGGCGGCTTCGAACACCCGCGAATAGCGCGCGCAATCGAGCACCGAGTTCGCGGGACGCGTGGCGGGCGTCGGATACTCCGTCGTCGGGATACGCAGGACCGGCGGGCGCGGATGGCCGCGCGTGGCCGCTTCGTCGAGAATCGCGTCGGCGAACGCCGCCCATGTCACCGCCGGTCGGCCTTGGTAGTGGAACAGCCCCGTCGCTTCCTTGTCGGCCGGATCGGCGAGCTTGGGCAGCATGCGCAAGATCGCATCGGCGATGTCGAGTGCGGAGGTCGGGCCGCCGCGCTGATCGTCGACCACGCGCAATTCGGGCTTGCTCGCCGCCAAGCGCAGCATGGTGCGCACGAAATTGTTGCCCCAGGGCGCGAACACCCAAGACGTGCGCAAGATCGCC
>JAMNXK010000329.1 GCA_023653245.1 Tagaea sp. | reverse complement strand
GGCGGGGTGGATTCCTCGGTCGCCGCCGTGCTGATCCACGAAGCCATCGGCGATCAGCTCGTGTGCATCCTGGTCGATCACGGGCTGATGCGCGAAGGCGAGGCGACGCAAGTCGTCGATCTCTTCCGCGGGCACTACAACATTCCGCTCGTGCATCGCGACGCGAGCGACATGTTCCTCGAGCGTCTCGCCGGCGTCGTCGATCCCGAGACCAAGCGCAAGCTGATCGGGGCGACCTTCATCGAAGTGTTCGAGGAGGAGGCGAAGAAGGTCGGCGGCGCCGACTTCCTCGCCCAAGGCACGCTCTATCCCGACGTGATCGAAAGCGTGAGCTTCGTCGGCGGCCCGTCGGTGACGATCAAGTCGCACCATAACGTGGGTGGCCTGCCCGAGCGCATGCGCATGAAGCTCGTCGAACCCTTGCGCGAGCTGTTCAAGGACGAAGTGCGCGTGCTCGGCCGCGAGCTCGGCCTGCCCGAGAGCCTGGTGGGGCGCCACCCGTTCCCGGGCCCGGGCCTCGCCATCCGCATTCCCGGCGCCATCGAGCGCGACAAGCTCGCGATCCTGCGCAAGGCCGATTTGGTCTATCTGGAGGAGATCCGCCGCGCCGGCCTCTACGACGCGATTTGGCAGGCTTTCGCCGTGCTGCTCCCGGTGAAGACCGTGGGCGTGATGGGCGATTCGCGCTCCTACGATTACGTGTGCGCGCTGCGCGCCGTGACCTCGACCGATGGCATGACGGCCGAATCCTACCCCTTCGACCACGCGTTCCTCGCGGCCACGGCAACGCGCATCATCAACGAAGTGCGCGGCATCAACCGCGTGGTCTACGACGTGACCTCGAAACCGCCGGGTACGATCGAGTGGGAGTAGGGGGGCGAGCAGAGGGGGGCGAAATCGGTGCTTACAGACGGCACCCACGCTGATCCATATCATGCGCGGCAGTAAGGACGCGCCGAACCTCGCTTTGGATGGACCTGAATTCAAATTTTTTGCCCAACAGCACGCAGATTCCGTGCGTCGGGTCGATTAGTTTGAAAATATGGCCAAGTTTTTCGTCGGTAAGCGTGTAGTCACCGACAATCGGTGTCGGGAAGATGTACCCCGTGAGATCCTTTAGGAGGTACCGATCGAGGTCTTCATCAAAATGCTCGAATGCATTTCGGAGTGTCCTCGACTTGAGCGCAGAAGTGTCGTTGACTGAAAATGCGCTCCGAAGACGTATACCGCGTTCGATCGCGAGCTTGTTTCCTTGTGGGGTGGGCCAAAAGAACCGAGAAAGGGCACCCGCGTGGGTCAATGCTTCTTGAACGGCCGCAAAGACAAACGCCGCGATACGACCTTCCTTGACTGCTAGTTCGTAACGCCTAAATGCTGCATCGGATCGTTCGGCAACGTAGATGATCGAGTGAATGTAGAACGCTTCGTAAATCGGACAGATACCTCCGAAGTCGTCTGTAACAATGGATTCTTTTGTATTTTGATTATTTTTCATCTAATTACACTAAAAATTTCCTGATGCTGATTTCATCGACCATTTACCTTGTCACGGTCGAACTTGAAATTGGCGGGCAAGTGACCGCGGAACTTCTTCATGGTGTCGACAAGGGCCACGCGGTCCGGGAGTTGGACATTGCGCGCCGCGACGCGCGGACGCGTGAGGTCAAGGCCGGCGCCTACCAACGGCGAACGCCGCAAGGCCGCCAGAACGCCGCCGCGCCGGGGCGGGGCCTCGGCAACGCTTTGGGTGACGTCGCTCCGCAGGCGTTCGGCGTCGGTGCCGTCCTCGGCCAGGCACCGCGCCAGTTTTTGGATCAGATCGCGATCTCCGTCGCGCCCGAGCACTTCGGAGCGAATCAAGCCTCGCGCGCTCAGTCGCATTCGACCTTTCCGTAAGGTGCGCATTTTCGATGCCTGCACGGCAATCTCCTCGGAACTACATCAGGTGTATCCTAGATGGACTGGCTCGGCAATCATATCCCCCGCGCCGCCGCCTCCAGCGCCGCGATGTCGATCTTCTTCATGCCCATCATCGCCGCTTGGGCGCGCGCGGCCGCCGCGCGGTCGGGATGGCCGAGCAATCGCGGCAGCGCCAAAGGCGCGATCTGCCCGGACACGCCGTAACGGTCCGTCAGCCAGCCGCACATGCTTTCTTGCCCGCCGTCGTCGATCAACCGCGTCCACAGCCGGTCGGTCTCGTCCTGATCCTCGGTCAGCACGGCGATCGACGCGGCGGGCGAGAGCTTGTAGTGGGGTCCTGCGGTCAGGATCATCATCGGCGCGCCGTGCAGCGTGAACTCGACGATCATGGGATCGGCCGCGTTGCCGTGTTCGTGGACCGCGTCGATGGCGCTCCATGGCAACAGCGAGACGTAGTACGCGGCCGCTTTCGCGCCGTCCTTCTCGAACCACAGGCAGGTGCGGACTTTGGATCGGATGTTCATGTTCGTTCACCCAACGGGAGTCAGATCGGTCGCCGCCCTGAACGAGCCGTCCATGTAGAAAGGCGTGGAGCTGTGGTCGTGGACGATGCGCCACTCGCCGTCGCGCTTGCGCAGGCACATCGTCGCCCGGAACCAGATATCGACCGTGGCACCATTGGTCTTCCGGCCGCGGATGCGGTTGAGCGCCGTCGTCCACGCCAAATCGCCCGAGACGACGGCGTCGAAGTCGGTGGCGTCCACGGCGACCGGCCCATCCCATGTCGCGAGCCAGGCGGCGACCTCCGCGCGATCCATTCCGCGCGACGACAGCGGCGGGGCGAGATCGAAGATCAAGGCGTCCGGCGCGAAGCAGGCGACGATCGCGGCGGCGTCCTTTTCGCGATGGGCTTGGCCGAGCCTCTTGCACACGGATTCGATGTCGTCGCGGTCGCTGGGGCGCAACCGCTCGGCGTACTTGGCGAAGTTGTTCAGAATCGCCTGCCAGCCGTCGCGCTGTCGCTCGATGGGATGTTCCGTCTCCGCGTCGAACTGCGTGGTGACTTTCGTGGCACCGTTCAGCACTTCGAACGTGCTTCGAATGTGGCGGTCGTCGCCAAGCACAAAGGCGAGAGACTTGTGGGGGGCAATCTGCGTGTACACGCCTTCGAAATCGAAGCCGGAACTCCCGTCCTTCGCCTCCATGCGCGCGACGTATCGGCCGCCGACGCGCAGATCGTTCTCCGCGCGCGGACAATGCCAATCGTCGGACGCGAAGTTCCATTTCACGATGTGCTCGGGCATCGTGAAAGCTCGCCAAGCCCGGTCGAGCGGGCCCTCGATCAGCGCTTCGATCGTGATCTTCATGTCGGATTCCCTTTCTTGGCTGGGCGGAACAGCAGTTCGACGTATCGCTTCAAGTGTTCGATGCTCTCGGCGGCGATGGCCGCACCGTCCTTGGCCTTGGCGAGGATGAAGGCACCTTGCAGCACCGCTTGGGTGTGCAGCGCCAGGCTCCGGGCCGTCCATTCCGGTTTCATCCCGCGCGCGTCGAGGGCGGCTTGGATGTCGGCCTCGATCTTGGCGGCGTGATCGGAGATCGACGCGTCGCACGCGGCCCGGATCGGCGGGCTCGATTCGTGAACCTCCTGCACCATCGTGCCGACCAAGCAGGTGAACTCGGCCACGTCGCCGCGCAAGATCGCCTTGCGAAAATTGAGATAGCCGAGCACGCGGGTCAGCGGATCGCGATGGGCGTGATAGGGGGCGGCGGCGAAGAACGCGCCGGTGCGCGCCGACCAATGTTCGGCCGCCGCGATACCGAGCGATTCCTTGCTGTCGAAATGGTGGAAGAACGCGCCCTTGGTGACGCCGGCGGCGGCGCAAAGATCGTCCACGCTGGTGGCGGTGAAGCCGCGCTCGCGGACCAGCCGAAACGTCGCGTCGAGGATTTTGTCGCGCGCGGAGGGTTTGGTTTTCATGCTTGACAGACATACCAACCGGTTGGTATAGAGTCAAGCATTCGCTTTTGGGGGAACCGCACCATGAAGTACGTCGATGGATTCGTGCTGGCCGTGCCGGCGCGCAACAAGGCCGCCTATCTCAAGATCGCCAGGAAGGGCGCGGCGTTGTTCAAGTCGCTCGGCG
>JAMNXK010000328.1 GCA_023653245.1 Tagaea sp. | reverse complement strand
CCCACCTCCACGCGCCGCGCCTTGCGCTCGCGCAAGGTGGAGATGTTGGCGAGATCCCAACGGAAGGGATCGTCCCTATCCTCGTGTCGTTTGGCGAGTTCGCCCGCTTCGTTGTGCGGGGCGAGATAGAGCCGATTCCCGGAAATATTGAGCCGCACCACGCGCATCACGCGTTCGATACCCGCGACGTCGAGCTTCAAAAAATCGCCCTTGTGCAAACGTATCAGCTTGCGCGCGGCCGGGTGGACGATCCGCGCCTTCCGCGCGCGCTGCAATGCCGCGTCGTCGCCGCCCGGCTGGTTGGCTTCGAAGCGGGATATCGCGATCCCGACCCACTCGCCGTCGGGCTGGCGATACAGATCGATGCAGAAATTCTCGCCGGCGGAATAGGTCTTGTAGACGTGGCCCGCGCGGTCGCGAATCGGTACCAGCCCCGCCGGGTCCTCCTTCTTCAGCACGCGCACATGGCGGATGCCGCGAAAGTTATCGGGGCCTTCGTCGCGGAACCTCGCGAGGCTTTCCTCCCAGCCGAGCCCCGATGCTTTCGCGAATTCGGCGAACGCCATCCGCAGACCCGGATCGCGGATGCGCTCGGCCTCCGATTCGGTGAGATCGGTCCAGGTCTTGCGATAGACCAGATTGTGGACGACGGACTTTTCGCGCCCTTTGGAATCGGTTTCGGTCAGCGTGTCGTTCGCCGGTCCATAGGCGGTTTGCTCGTGCAGCCGCCCGCCGCGCCCGCGATCCGGGCGCAACGCCACGGTGGTCGCGCGCACCCGTTCGCGGAACTTGTCGCGGTCGAAGCCCGGCCAAGGCGGATCGAGTTTCTCGATCAGACGATCGGCCGTGCCGCGCGCTGCCGCCGTCGATAGCGCCAGCAGAGTCGCGCGATCCGTGCAGCCGATCACGAACGCGTCGATCGCGTGGTGCCGATGGTCGCTGCGGTCCTTCGCGTTGGAATCGCTCAAGACCGAGTTCAGTCCCCATTTGCCGCGCAGCAAGGCGGTGAGTTGCCCGGGCGTCGCCCAGACTTTATTGGATGGGCAGATCGATTCGAGATACTCGCGCGCCACGCGGGTCATGTATTTCGTGTCGTTGAGCTGGCGGGCGATCCAATCGCCGCCGTCTTTGCGCTCCAGCGCGTCGGGCTGGAAGCGCCAGCGCTTGTTGGGCGGCAGGCTTTGCGCGCGCGCCAGAATGTCCGGCCAGCCGGCGTCGTTGCCGAACGCCTGGAACGGCGAACGCTTGCCCTTGCGATCGTTCCACTCCCGCAAGCAGACGATCTGGTTGGCGAGCGAATCGTCGAACGTCTCCTTGAACGGCAGGACGTGATCGACGGCGACCTCGCCCGAGAACAGCATCGCGGCGGATATCGTCTTGCCCGAATAGACGCATTGGCGCTGCAACGGATCGCGCGCCAGCTCCTCCCAAATTTTGAATCGGCGCATGTCGCCCGGCGATTCGGGATTGCCGCCGGCGGCCGCGATCTTTTCGCGTCGGTCGGCGTTCTTCTTGCGGTTCTCCGCGTTGCGCTTGGCGTCGTCGTCGCGCTGCTTCTTGCTTTGCTTGAGTTCGCGCGCGAGCTCGACGACGATTTCGGCCGGCTTGCCGTGGCGCGCGATCAGCGCGTTGACGACCAGGCGCAACTGATTGAGCCCGATATGCACGGTCGGATTCGGAAAGCGCCCGCGTTTCTTGTCGTAGAGCGGATCGCCCGGCTCCGCCGGATCGCCCGTGCCGCCGATCACATGGCGGTCCAATGCCACCTGATACGGCGACAGCGTTTCGGCCGAGCCGTCGCCGCGGAAGTCGCTATGGTCGTAGCCGGCGGCCTCGCAGGCTTGGTCGTAGCGAAGATTCGAGTCGCGCATATGCGGAAGTATCTTTGCGAGCGCCGTGCGGCCCAATCGCGCATAACCTTCGGGCAGACGCGCCTTGCCCAAGGTGCGGGCATCGAGTCCGAACTCGGCCGCCAGTGCGGCGACCTCGTCGTCGTCCTCGGCGGCGATCAAACGTTCGACGAACGCGTCTTGCTCCGCGTCGGCGAGCTTCCACCATGTGGGTCCGAAGAGCTTCTTGCCGGAGAGGATCGCCCCCGTCAGATCGCCGTCGAGCTTGTCGCGGCCGATGCGCTCCAGACTGAAGCGCGCGCGCGACTCGTCGATGTCGAGAATCTTGCGCATGCGGTCGAAGCTCAGCGCCTTGGATTGGTGGAGCTTGACGTAGAGCCGGTCGCGCTCGGCCTTGTCGAGATCGCGCACCGTGCCGTCGGGGTTTTCGAGCTTGAGGTTGTTCAGCTCCTGCCAGATGCGAAAGCGCTGGAACAGCGGCACGGCGGACGGCGCGCGCGGCTCGGGGTGTTCGAACGTGCAAGTGCCGGGATTGACGGGTTTGAGCTCGCGCTGCTCGAAGAAAACCTTCTTGATCGCGTCGCGTGCGTCGTCGCTCGAAATTCCCGGATGGTGCGCGCGCTGCGCATCCCACAGCGCGTCGAACTCGGCTTCCACCAGCGCGCGCTGCGGATAGAACGGATAGGCGGCTTCCTTGCCCGTGCCTTGCAGCCGCGCACGCACCGATTGGCGCGCGGCATTGCGGACGGCGAGAAAGGCGCCCAGCGTCTTTGCGCCGGTCGCGTCGATCTCGGCTTTCAGCCGCTCGATCGCCGTGTCGATCTTGCCGCCTTCGGCGTCTTCGGGCGCCGCACCTTTGCGCGTGCTTTTGAACCCGCGATGTTGGTGCAGATGGAACAGCGCGCGGCCCAATGCGTGCGGCTCGAGTCTTTCCACGAGGCCCTTCGCCCGCAGACCCCAAGGATCGAGGGTTTCGAGCGCTTTGCGTGCCGTCTTGTCCTTCGGCATCAGCCCGTGGGCGACCAGCGTTTCGATCAGCCTTGTGCGCCGGCCGAGATAGCGGTCGCGGTTGCGGCGCATCTGCCGCGCCAGGCGGCGGTCGGCGGCAAGCGAGGTCTCGGTCTTGGCGTCGCGCCCGTCGGCGTAGAGCCTGACACCGAGATCGAGGACCTCGATCGGCCGGCCTTTGGCGTTCAAGCCCAACGCGCACCAGCCCAACGAGTTCCAGCCCATGTCCAGACCGAGACGCCACGAGTTCGCCATTTCACGCCTCCCAGTAGCGTATTGACATTTCTCGCACACGGTATCAGACTCTGTTCCGGGTGGTGTAGGCTCGTTTTAGCCGACGGGTTTGCCCCTTCTAGCCGAGGGAACTTCGCGGTCCACCCGTTAACAAGTGTTCGGGCTTCGGCCCGGACGCACAAAATGGAAGGCGGGCTACGGCCCGCCTTCTTCTTTTTCGGATGCGGCGTTGGCTTGACGCCCGCGCCCGCGCGGCCCTAGCGTCGCAGGCATGAACCCCCGCGCGCCCGTCATCCCCTTCGAGCGCAAGCCGCCGGCGCAAGAGCCGTCCGCACCCGCCGTCCTGCCCGCCAAGGCGCCCGAATCGGCGATCCGCGCGCTCGACGAGCGCTCGCGCGACGTCTTCCGCCGCGTGGTCGACGCCTATGTCGAAACCGGCGAGCCGGTCGGCTCGCGCACGCTGTCGCGTCAATTGGCGGAGAAACTCTCCCCCGCCACCATCCGCAACGTGATGGCCGATCTGCAGGACGCCGGGCTGCTCTACTCGCCGCACACTTCCGCGGGGCGCTTGCCCACCGATTTGGGTCTGCGCTTGTTCGTCGACGGATTGCTCGAGGTGGGGCGCCTGTCGAGCGAAGAGCGCGACAACATCGAAGCCCAATGCGCCGCCCAAGGCCGCGCGCCCGCCCAAGTGCTCGAACAAGCCTCGCAGATGCTCGCGGGCCTCGGCGGCGGCGCGGGCCTGGTCGTCGCCCCCAAGAGCGAATCCCCGCTCAAGCATATCGAGTTCGTGTCGCTGGCCCCGGGCCGCACGCTCGTGGTGCTCGTCCAGGCCTCGGGCCTGGTCGAAAACCGGATCATCGAAACGCCGATGGGTCTCACGCCCGGGCAGCTCACCCAAGCCGCGAACTTCCTCAACGCGCGTTTCGCGGGCCGCACGCTGGCCGAGGCGCGCGGGGAAATCCTCGCCGCCCT
>JAMNXK010000327.1 GCA_023653245.1 Tagaea sp. | reverse complement strand
GACGATGCACGCGATCAGCGGCATGACGCTGGGGGCCGCACTCGAAGTCGCGGGCCGCAAGATCCGCGTGAACGCGGTCGCACCGGGTGCGATCACCGACACGCAGTTCATGCGCCCGATCATCGGCCGGGACCTGAACGCGGAGGAGATCAAATCCTTCGGGCCGCTGCACGCGCTCGGCCGCACGGGTTCGTCGCTCGAGGTCGCCAAGGCGATCCTGTTCCTCGCCTCGGACGACGCCTCCTTCGTGACCGGCGAAGTCATGAAGGTCGATGGCTACTTCCTCAACGGTTGAACCGGGAGACCGCGAACATGCGCAAGACCATGACCGCCTTGGCGCTGGCGGGGGCCCTCGCGGCCTCCGCCGCCTCGGCCCAGCCTTCGCTCCAGCGCGTCGCCGACGAGCTCGACCTGCAACGCATCCCCGCTTTGGTCGAATACGCCGTCGATCGCAAGGACTGGGCGGCGGCACGGACGCACTTCGCCGACCAGGTGCGGATCGACTTCACGTCGCTCGTGGGCGGCCAGCCCGCGACCATTCCGGCCGACGCGCTGATCGCCGGCTGGTCGGGCAATCTCAAGGGCGACAAGGAGAGCCTGCATATCCGCGGCCACGCGCTGGTCGAAATCGCCGGCGACCGCGCCACGGTGCGCTCGAACGGCTATGCCTGGAACCGCAAGCCGGGCGGGCCCGACGGCGATCTGTGGGAAGTTTGGGGCCACTACACCCACGAATTCGCCCGCACGGCGCAAGGCTGGCGTATCGTGGGCTTCACTTTCGTGAAGACGCACGAACGGGGATCGATGTGGGTCAAGGCGACGCCCGGGAGCTGAGTTCGACGCTTGGCGGGGGCCCCGAAAGGGCCCTCGCCGAGGCCGAGCGCGCCGGTTTCAAGCTGCTGCTGATCGGGCGCAGCGTGGTGCTCGGCATCGCGTTGCTTTGGTCGTCTTACGCGCTTTACCTCTATTCGAATCCCACGGGCATGGCGCTGGCGGGAACCATGCTGGCGGTGGGGCTGGCCTGCTACCGCTCGATCGGCACGGCGCACGAACGCGGCTGGCATCGCTACGCGCTGATCGCCTTGGACGTGAGCGCCATGGCGCTGGCGGCGATTTTCCTGCCGCTGTCGAGCGGCGGCGACGTGCCGGTGATTTTCGTCTTCCGCGTCACCGGCATCCATCTGTTCTGGACCTTGATCGTGGTCTCCGCGCTGTCGCTGTCGCCGCGGCTGATCCTGTTCGCCGGCGCTTGCGCGATCGGCGCGGTGTGGAGCGTGTTCGCGGTCGCCGTGCTGCAATTGCCCGAGACTTTGTCCTGGGCCGACCTCAAGCCCGACGCGACGGCCGAGGACTACATGGCACTGGTGCTCGATCCGTATTTCGTCGGCACCGGCAACCGGATCGAGGAAACCGCGACGATGCTGCTGGCGACCTGCGTGCTGGCACTCGCCATGCACCGCACGCGCGCCGTGGTCGCGGCCCATCACGCCGAAGCCGCGCGCCGCGCGCAAGCCGAGCGCGTGTTCGGCCGCTACGTGCCCGAGGCGGTCGCCAAATCCCTGATCGACGATCCCGACGCGACCAAGCCCGTGATCCGCCGGGCGAGCGTGATGTTCGTCGATGTCGAACGCTTCACCGACTACGCGGCCGCGCGCGACCCCGAAACGGTGCTGCGCGATCTGGGCGCGCTGCTCGGCGCGGTCTCGTCCGAGGCGGCGAAGCGCGGCGGGGTGGTGATCGGCTTCGGCGGGGATTCCGTACTGGCGACCTTCGGCGTGCCGGGGGAATTGCCCGGGCACGAAGGGGCGGCACTGGACGCGGCGCGCGCGGTCCTCGCGCTCGACACGCCGCTCAAGGTGCGCATCGGCATCGCCACCGGCGAGGTGGCCGCCGGCACGGTGGGCGACGCGCTCAAGCAGAGCTACACGGTCTACGGCGCCACGGTGAACCGCGCCCAGCGTCTGGAGTCGGCCAACAAGACGCTGGGCACGCGCCTGCTGGTCGATTCCGACACGGCCCAAGGCCGCGACGATCTCGTGCCGCTTGGCGTGCGCGCGCTGCAAGGATTCGACGCGCCCGTGCCGGTCTTCGGGCTTTCCGGCTGACCCGGAACGGGACGGGAACTTGCGGGCGCGGGGCGGCTATGGCATGACCCGGGCCGCTCGCGCGTTCTTGGCGCGACGGCCCTCACAGAAGACGGGATTTGGACGATGCGGCGCGTGCGCAAGGCGATTTTTCCGGTCGGCGGTTTGGGGACTCGGTTCCTGCCGGCGACCAAGGCGATGCCCAAGGAAATGCTGCCCGTGGTCGACAAGCCGCTGATCCAATACGCGGTCGAGGAAGCGCGCGCGGCCGGGATCGAGGAGCTGATCTTCGTCACCGGCCGGGGCAAGACCACGATCGAGGATCATTTCGACCATTCCTACGAGCTCGAGCACACGCTCGAAAGCCGCGGCAAGAAAGCCGAGCTCGACGCGATGCGCGAATGGATGCCGCCCCCGGGCGACGTGGCGTACACGCGCCAGCAGGCGCCGCTGGGCCTGGGCCATGCCGTGTGGTGCGCGCGCGACCTGGTCGGCGACGAGCCCTTCGCCGTGCTGCTCGCCGACGATTTGATCCTCGCCAAGACGCCCTGCCTCAAGCAGATGGTCGACATCTATCCCGAAGTGCGCGGGAACATGGTCGCGGTCATGGACGTGGCCAAGGAGCATACCGGGCGCTACGGCATTCTCTCGCCCGGCCGCGACGACGGAAAACTGGTGCAGGTGCGCGGGCTGATCGAAAAGCCGAAGCCGGAGGCCGCACCCTCGACCCTCGCGGTGATCGGCCGCTACATTCTGGAGCCGGCCGTGTTCGACCATCTCGACAAGAAGTCGAAGGGTGCCGGCGGCGAAATCCAGCTCACCGACTCGCTGATCCCGATGATCGGCGTGAGCCCTTTCCACGGCTACCGCTTCGACGGCAAACGCTTCGATTGCGGCGACAAGATCGGTTTCTTCGAAGCGCAGATCGCCTTCGCCCTCGAGCGCGCCGATCTCGGCCCCGCAGCGGCCGAAGTCATCAAGCGCTACGTCTGAACGGCACTCCAAGACACATCCAAGGAAGATCGATATGCGCATCGTGATGGTCGGTACCGGCTATGTCGGCCTGGTGACCGGCGCCTGCTTCTCCGAATTCGGCGTCGACGTGACTTGCGTCGACAAGGACGCGGGCAAGATCGACCGCCTCAACAAAGGCGGCATTCCGATTTTCGAGCCGGGCCTCGACAAGCTGGTCGAGACCAACGTGAAGGCCGGCCGGCTTCATTTCACGACCGACCTCGCCAAGGCGGTGCCCGGTGCGGACGCCGTGTTCATCGCCGTGGGCACGCCCTCGCGCCGCGGCGACGGGCATGCGGATCTGTCCTATGTCTACGCGGCGGCCGAGGAAATCGGCCGCGCGCTGACCGGCTACGCGGTGGTGGTGACCAAGTCGACCGTGCCGGTGGGCACGGGGCGCGAGGTCGCGCGCCGCATCAAGGCCGTGCGCCCCGAGGCGCAGTTCGACGTGGCCTCCAACCCCGAATTCCTGCGCGAGGGGGCGGCGATCGGCGACTTCATGCGCCCCGATCGCGTGGTCATCGGCACCGAAAGCGAGCGCGCGCGCGAGGCGATGCGCCAGCTCTACCGGCCGCTCTATCTCATCGAAACCCCGATCGTGTTCACGTCGCTGGAGACGTCCGAGCTGATCAAGTACGCGGCCAACACGTTCCTGGCCGCCAAGATCACCTTCATCAACGAGATCGCCGATCTGTGCGAGAAGGTCGGCGCCGACGTGCACGACGTCGCCAAGGGGATCGGCCTGGACGGGCGTATCGGCAAGAAGTTCCTGCATCCCGGGCCGGGCTATGGCGGCTCGTGCTTCCCCAAGGACACGCTCGCTTTGGTCAAGACCGCGCAGGATTTCGGCGCGCCCTTGCGGATCATCGAAACGGTCGTCGACATCAACGACAAGCGCAAGAAGGCGATGGCCGCGCGCGTGATCGCGGCGTGCGGCGGCTCGGTCCAAGGCAAGACCGTCGCGGTGCTGGGG
>JAMNXK010000326.1 GCA_023653245.1 Tagaea sp. | reverse complement strand
ATCGGCGTCACCGCGGATATCGCCCGCCGCGTCTGGGAACATCGCCACGGCACGGTCGATGGCTTCACCAAGCGCTACCAGCTGCGTCACCTCGTCTGGTGCGAACGCCACGAGGATATCGTCGAGGCGATCGCGCGCGAGAAGAAGCTGAAGAAGTGGCCCCGCGCCTGGAAGATCGGTTTGGTCGAAGAAGCCAATCCCCATTGGCTCCCCCTGGATCTCTGAATCGCCACCCCGCTCCGTCGTCCTCGTGCGCGTTACGTCGCCACCCCTTCGGGGTGCCCCCCCCTCGCCGTCGTCCTCGGGCGCGCCGAAGGCGCGACCCGGGGACCTCGGAAAGAAACGTCGGGTCAACGGCCCGTCCGCTTACGTGGCGTGCCTTCGGCACAGCCTTCATTGACGAGATGCCCGGGTCGGGGCTTCGCCCCGCCCGAGCATGACGAAGAGGGGCGTCGCCCTCGGGCTCGTCGCAGGCGCGGCGCTATTTCACTCGCGTGTGTAAGATTGTTATTTGTCGCGGAGCAGTAAAGGACTATTCTGCACTTCGCTGGCTCAGGGTCCATGTCCGGACCCGGCGCGATTTTGCGGGGGAACTCACAATGGATTCCTATATTTCTTCAATTACGATTTGGCCTCCAACCTTTGCTCCCGCCGGCACCGAGTTCTGCCGAGGTCAACTCATCTCGATTGATCAATCCGTGGCGCTCTTCTCCCTGATCGCCGCCGTTTATGGCGGCGACGGCAGGATCAATTTCGGACTTCCGAATTTTAAGGGCCGGGTGCCGCTCGGTATCGGTGAGTTCACTAGTTCATTCGGCAACTATAACTTTGTACAGGGTATGAAGATAGGCGCACCCGGCTCTATCGCGCAAGTCACAACGAGCACCGACATCACACTCATTGCCGATAACCTCCCCGGTCATACCCACCCGGCCACATTCACGCCGGCAAAATCCGATGTGCCGATCGATCTCAAAGTGAGAGGCGACCAGCGGGTCAATATTCCGGTGGGCGCAACGGTTCCGACTGCCACAACTCCAGCGACTTTGAGCGGTCCGCAATACTTGAGCAATTATCAAGCGGGGCTACAATCGTCCAAAGGAGGCTTCGTCAACACGCCGCCGGTCTCGACGGTCAATCTCGCCACCGGAATCGGCGGCGTCACCGTCACCGGCGGGGCGGGCGTCACCGCCAGCCCGACGATCAACGTCGTCACCGGCGGCACGGTCGCGGTTCAAAGCCAAACCTTGAACTCGGCGCCCACGCCGATTCACATTGCCGCGACAGGCCTGGTGACGACGGCAGCCTTTCAGCCAAGCTTGGCGATGAACTTCATCATCACGATGATCGGCTACTACCCGGCCCGACCCGACTAACTTGCGTCGCCGGGCCCGCGGCCCTCGACATGGCCACGCCTTGGGCGTGACGCTCTTTTACGAGATTCCCGTGTCGCCCTTCGGGCGCACGAGAATGACGGCATTTTGAAACCACCGTCGCCCTTCGGGCGCACGAGAATGACGGCATTTTGAAACCACCGTCGCCCTTCGGGCGCACGAGAATGACGGCATTGCGAAAACACCGTCGTCCTCGGGCGCGCCGAAGGCGCGACCCGGGGACCTCGGAAAGAAACGTCGGGCCAACGGCCCGTCCGCTTACGTGGCGTGCCTTCGGCACAACGGTCTTTTACGAGATGCCCGGGTCGGGGCTTCGCCCCGCCCGAGCATGACGAAGTAGGTCGTCGTCCTCGGGCGCGCCCAAGGCGCGACCCGGGGACCTCGTACAGAAGCGTCGCGCGTCAGCGCGGCAACTTCCTTCGTCGTCCTCGGGCGCGCCGAAGGCGCGACCCGGGGACCTCGGAAAGAAACGGGGCGCCGCGAGGCGCGGCCATTTCGGGCACGGTCGCAATACGTGCATCAAAATTTATTGTCTCCCGCCGACTGAACGCGCTATTCTCCCCGCCTTCGGCCGAGCGGCCCGCATCCGGGCCCGGCGCAAGCAAGCGGAGCGATCACCATGGATATGACGATGGCGATGATCTTCATGTGGCCCGTCCAATGGGCCCCCGAACAAACGAGTTTCTGCCAAGGGCAACAATTGTCGACGCAGCAGAACGCGGCGCTGTTCTCGTTGATTGGTACTATTTACGGTGGCAATGGAAATCCTAATTTCCTTCTTCCCAATCTGAGCACGCGCGTGCCGATCGGCACCGGGAACGGAAACGCCCCGCTCAACCAGGTCACCCTGGGGCAGACGTTCGGCAGCGCGGCGTTCCAGCTGAATCTCACCTCGAACGGCATCCTCAACTCGAACAACCTTCCGGGCCATACCCATCCGGCGAGCTTCACCGCGACCACCGGCAATGTGCCGGTCAATATCAGCGTGGCGGGAAATCAGTCGGTCAATATTCCGGTCGGCGTGTCGGTTCCGTCGTCGATCACACCGAACCCCCTTTCGGGGCCTCAATACTTGAACAACTATCAAGCAGGCATTCAACCTTCCAAAGGAGGCTTCGTCAGCTCGCAACCCGTTTCTCCCGTCAACCTCGCCGGCGTCAACCTCACCGGTTCGCCGGGCGTCACCGCCAGCCCGACCGTCAACGTCGTCACCGGCGGCTCGGTCGCGGTGCAGTCCCAAAACCAGAGCGCGACCCAGCCGTTCCAGACGGTCGGCCAGGGCACCGTCAACGTCCTCCAGCCCAGCTTCGGCATGGGCTTCCTGATCGCCACCAACGGCCTCTACCCGGTCCGGCCGAACTAGACCTGGAGCGCCCGATCATGGACATCGCCACCCTCGCCGCCGCCGCCTTCCCCGCTGCGGCGGCCGGAACGCCGGCGCGCGTGCGCCTCTACGCCGGCCCCGACGACGAAACCCCGCTGGCCGAAGCGGTCGTCGCCAAGCTGGAGGAGAACCCGCGCGGCACCATGCCCGGTGCGCCGCGGACCGCCTTCTCCGCCACCCTCCATCTGCCGCCGCATGTCACCCAATACTGCGCCGATTTGTGGATCTCGGCCGAAGGCTGGAAGGGCAAAATCGGGCCGCTCCATATCTCTCGAGTCGGCGCGCCCTCGCCCGCCGATGCGGAGCGGACCGTCTATCAACTGATATGCGGCTGACGCAAGGCTGCCATGCAGTTTAGCGGGAAATTCCAGCTGCCCGGCAATCTCGGCCTCCGGCTCGCCCGGCCGGAGGACCGAGACTTCCTCCTCGACCTGTTCATCGAAGCCCGGCCCTGGCTCGGGCTGGTCGATCGCGAAGCGGATTTCGTCCGCTTTCTCTACGAAGACCAGAACCGGATCACCAATCTGGGCGCCGCCGCGCGCTATCCCGAGCATCTCGACTTCGTCGTCGAGTCGGCCGGAACCCCCTGCGGGCGCCTGCGAATCGACCTCGGCTACGGGGATTGGCGCGTCAGCGACCTGCAAGTGCGCCTGGCCGCCCGCGGCAAGGGCGTGGGCGAAGGCGTCCTCCGCGCGGTCCAGGAGATCGCCAAGAAGCCCCTGATGCCGCTCACTCTTTCGACCCCGTCCATGGTCGGCTCGGCGCGCGGCTTCTACGAGCGTCTGGGCTTCGTCGTGCGCGAAATCCGCCATCCGATGATCGAGATGATCTGGTACCCGCCCGGTCATCCCGACGCGGCGGGCGCCGGTGCCGCCGCCGCCCAAGCCGCCTTCCTGGCGATCTGAAGGTGGATGCGGTATGGCCGCCGCGGTGTTGGGCCGGCCTTTCCATCGCCACGAGCGTCATGACCGCGCCGACGGCTGCGACGCCGCGCCGCCATCGAGAAGCGACCCGCTTTAGCGGCTACTCCGCCTTTTTCCGGGGCTCGTCCCCGTGTTCGTCGTCGTCCGCATCGACTGCCGAGGCGCCGTCTTCGGCCGTCTCGTCCTCTTCATCGTCGTCGTCGCCATCGTCGTCTTCGAACTCGCTCTCGTCGTCGAGGTCTTCCTCGACTTCGAGTTCGGGCGCTTCGGCGACGGGTTCGATCTCGCGCTCGTCGATCGGGCCTTCCTCGGCTTCGGCCGCCTCGCCCATCTCGGCCTTGGGCGCCAAGCCGCCTTCTTCGTTGTAGGCGCTGACGGCGGGGCGCGT
>JAMNXK010000325.1 GCA_023653245.1 Tagaea sp. | reverse complement strand
GAAGGATCGGCGGCGTCGAGCTTGCGCTTGAGCGCGGGATGCACGACGAGCGCGCGCCCCTCCACCTTGCGCGCCGCGAAATCCTCGGGCGCGCCCTCTTCTTCGGCGTCGGTCTTGTCCGACGCTTTGTTCTTGGGGCCGCGGCTCAGCCTTCGGCCCCTTCCTTGTCGCCGTCGAACAGCGCGATCGGACCGGTGGGCATCACGGTCGAGATCGCGTGTTTGTAGACGAGCTGGCTGTGGCCGTCGCGGCGCAGCAGCACGGAGAAATTGTCGAACCAAGTCACGATGCCCTGCAGCTTGACGCCGTTGACCAGGAAGATCGTGACCGAGGTCTTGTTCTTGCGGATGTGATTCAGGAACACGTCCTGGACGTTCTGCGACTTCTCGGCCGACATGTCGTCCTTGCCTTTCTTGGTTGGGCCGTCGCTCGCCGTTTTCTCGGCTGGGGTTTTCGCTCGGGCCATGCGTGTCGGGGTGCGTGTTGCGCACCCCCTCCGTTTCGTCGGGAAGGTAATCTAGGATTCTCGGGTGCCGTTTACAGCCCCCGCCAGACCCCGAGCAAACCACCCAAATCGGGCACGCGCAAGGCAGGCGGATACCGCTCCAGCAGCAGATCATCCCCCATCCCATTCCCCACGAGAATGGGAACACAGGATGACCCATGCGCCCCCTGCATATCAAGTCCGGTGTCGCCGACGTACCAAACCACGTCTTTTTCGTGAAGTTCGAGCCCGGCCCGCGCCAAATCGAAGGGCGCGGGATCGGGCTTGTCGCGCCCGGCGTCGCCCGCCCCGACCAGCCGATGGAAATGCCCGGACCAACCGAGGAACTCGGCCTCGCGGCGCAGGAGCCGGCCCTGCTTGTTCGACACGACGGCTTTGGGCACGTCGATCGCCGCGAGCAGATCGGCAGCCTGGGGGAGCACCGCCAGCGCCTCCAAATGCCCCGCTTCGAACGATTTGTAGAAGATCTCCCGCGCGCGCGCCCACTCGGCGCCGAAGATCTCGGGGAAGGTTTCGCGCAACGAACGGCGCACGCGCGCATGGACCTGATCGAGCGTCCATTCCGCCTGGCCGAATTCGCGCAAAGCCGCGTTGAGGGCGCCGCGAATGGCGCCCCAATTGTCGACCAGCGTATTGTCCCAATCGAACAGGACGGCGCGCGGTCTCGAAAGACTCACGAAGCCGCCTGTCGTTCCATGTGGCGCAAATAGGCCGCGCGCAGGCGGCCCGCGACGGCGCCCGGCTTGCCGTTGGCGACGGGCCGCTCGTCCACTTCGGTGACCGGCATGACGAAGGACGACGCCGAGGTCACGAACACCTCGCGCGCGCGGCGCAGCTCGTCGAGCGTGAAGGCGCGCTCCTCGAACGTCAGACCTTCCGCGGCGGCGAGCTTGATGATCTCCAGCCGCGTCACACCGTTGAGGATCTCGTTCGACGGCGGCCGCGTGACCAGCGCGCCGCTTTCGGCGACGATCCACACATTGGTCGAGCTGCCTTCGGTGACCACGCCGTCCGCGTCGACCAGGATCGCTTCGTAGGCGCCGCGCTCGCGCGCCGCCTGCTTGGCCATGCAGTTGGGCAGCAGGCCGACGGTCTTGATGTCGCGCCGTCCCCAGCGGATATCGGGCACGACGATCGCCTTAACCCCGTCCTCCAGCCACGCGGCCGGCGCGGGCTTGGCGTTGCGCGCGGTCATCACGACCGCGGCGCGCACCGGCTTGGCCGGGAACGGATGGTCGCGCGGCGCCACGCCGCGCGTAACCTGGAGATAGACGATCCCGTCCTCGACCAGATTGCGCGCGATGGTCTCGCGCATCGCCAGCGAGAAGGCGGACCGGCCCATCGGCATCTCGATGCGCATCTCGCGCAAGGAGCGTTCGAGCCGGTCGAGATGGCCCTTCTCCTCCATCGGCACGCCGCGCCGCACGGTGCAGACTTCGTAGACGCCGTCGGCGAATTGATAGCCGCGATCCTCGATATGAACGCGCGCCTCGCGATGGGGCACGTAACGGCCGTTGACATAGGCGATGCGGGACATCGGCGGCTCAGGCGTCGAGTTGCGGGCCGCGCTCGCGCTCGGCCCCGTGCACGCCCAGCGCCTTGAGCTTGCGGTGCAGCGCCGAGCGCTCCATGCCCACGAAGCCCGCGGTGCGCGAGATGTTGCCGCCGAACCGCGTCACTTGCGCGATCAGATATTGCCGCTCGAACAATTCGCGCGCCTCGCGCAAGGGCAGGCCCATGATCTCGGCACCGCTCTCCCCGCGCAGCGCGGTGGGCACGGCGGCCCCCAGATCGGGCGGCAGGTTCTCGGCCTTGACCGGCTGGCCCGCTTCGCCGGGCGACATGATCAGCAGCCATTCGACGACGTTGCGCAGCTGGCGCACGTTGCCGGGCCATTCGTGGGTCTGCATCGTGGCGATCGCGTCGTCGGCGATGGGGCGCGGCGAAGTGCCGGTCGCCTGGGCGGCGCGCTCCATGAAATGCGCGGCGAGAACCGGGATATCCTCGCGCCGCTCCTTGAGGGCGGGCATGCGGATCGGCACGACGTTCAGGCGGTAGAACAGATCCTCGCGGAAGCGGCCGTCGAGGATCTCGCGCTGCAGATCGCGGTTGGTCGAGGCGATCACGCGCACGTCGACCTGCACGCGCACCCGCCCGCCGACGCGCTCGAAGCTCTGTTCTTGCAGCACGCGGACGATCTTGCCTTGCGTCTCGAGCGGCATGTCGGCGACTTCGTCGAGATACAGCGTGCCGTTATGCGCCTTCTCGAACACGCCGATCTTCGGCAGCGGCGCGTCGGGATCGTCGATGGGCGAGCCCGGCTCGATGCCGAACATCTCGATCTCCATCGCGTTGGGCCGCAAGCTCGCGCAATTGAGCACGACGAAGGGCCCGCTGGCGCGCTTGGAGAGCGCGTGGATCAGGCGGGCGGCGACTTCCTTGCCAGACCCCGCGGGGCCCGCGAGCAGCACGCGGCTGCCGGTGGGCGCCACACGGCTCAGCTGCTGGCGCACTTGAGCGACGGCCGGCGAATCGCCGACGATCTCGGGCGGCCCGCCGGCGCGAAGTTTGAGCTCTTCGTTCTCGCGCCGCAGCCGCGCGGCTTCCACCGCGCGCTGGACGACCAGCAAAAGCCGATCGGCCTTGAACGGCTTCTCGATGAAATCGTAGGCCCCGCGCTTGATCGCGCCCACGGCCATTTCGACGTTGCCGTGGCCCGAGATGATCACCACCGGCAGGTCGGGATGCTCGCGGCGGATCACGTCGAGGACTTCGAGCCCGTCCATCGGCGAGCCTTGCAGCCACACGTCGAGCACAACCAGGCTCGGCCGGCGCGCGCGGATCGCTTCGAGCGCCGAGGTCGAATCCCCGGCGCCGCGCGTCTGATGGCCGTCGTCCTCGAGGATGCCGCCGATTAGCATCCGGATGTCGGCCTCGTCGTCGACGATCAAAACGTCGTGGGACATGGAAGATGGTCTAGCGGATTCTCGGCAAGCGGGAAAGCGGCAACTTACCGCGCTTCGGAATCG
The DNA here is from genome assembly GCA_023653245.1 of Tagaea sp. Next base: position 556 of record JAMNXK010000325.1, on the reverse strand, counting down.
GCGGGAAAGCGCAGCGTGACCACCGCGCCGCCGCCCTCGCGATCGGCAAGAATGACGGCGCCGCCGTGATCCTCCATGATCTTCTTCACGATGGCCAGCCCGAGCCCCGTGCCCTTGGCGCGCGTGGTCACATAAGGCTCGGTCAGGCGGTCGCGGTTTTCCTTGGGCAGGCCTTTGCCATTGTCGGCGACCGACACGAAGGGACGATCTTGCGCGTCGCGCGCCAGGCGCACTTCGACGCGCGCGCGCGGCAAATCCGCGCCCTCCCGGCCCGCGATCGCGTCGAGCGCGTTCTGCAGCAGATTGGTGAGCGCCTGGCCGATCTGGCGCGCGTCGAGCTTCAAGCGCATCGTCTCGCGCGGCAGATCGACGATCCACTCGACGTCGCCGCGCGCGCTTTGCTGCAGGAACGCGGTCTGGCGCACGAGGTCGCCCGCGTCCTCCTCGGCCATCTTCGGGGCCGGCATGCGCGCGAAGGACGAGAACTCGTCGACCATGCGGCCGATGTCGCCGACTTGGCGGACGATCGTGTCGGTGCACAGGCTGAAGGTCTCGG
>JAMNXK010000324.1 GCA_023653245.1 Tagaea sp. | reverse complement strand
TTGCAGGCGCTGTCGATCGCGCTGCCCAATTTCGCCGCGCGCGTGCCGGCCGCGATTCCGTTCCTGTACGCCGTGCCGCTCTCCGCGATCGCCTTCTCGGCCTGGGCGATGGTCCAGAGCCCGCGCCGGCGGCGCGTGCGCGAACCCGCGGCCGCCTGATGCGCCTGTCGCCCACCCTTTCCGGCTATATCGGCCGCCAGTTCGCGCTGGCGCTGGTGTCGATCTTCGCGCTGTTCTTGCTCGTCGTGTTCATGTTCGACGCGATCGAACTCTTGCGCCGCGCCGCGGGCCGCGCCGACGCCTCGACCGGCTTGGTGCTGCGCATGGCGCTGCTCAAGCTGCCGAACATGGCGGAGGAGCTCGCTCCCTTCGTCGTGCTGTTCGCGGCGATGATCACGTTCTGGCGTCTGACGCGCTCGCACGAATTGACCGTCGCGCGCGCGGCGGGCGTTTCGGTTTGGCAATTCTTGCTGCCCGTCGTCGTCGTGGCGACGTTGTTCGGCGCGTTCAAGGTCGCGGTCGTCAACCCGGCGGCGGCGACGTTCTACGCCAGCTACGAACGCTTGGAAGCCCAGCTGCTGCGCGGACGGTCGAGCCTGCTCGCGGTGTCCGAGTCCGGATTTTGGCTGCGCCAGATCGACGCCAACGGAAATTCGGTCGTCCACGCGCGGCGCGTCTCTTCGGCCGAGATGACCTTGTTCGACGTGATCATCTTCAATTTCGAGGGCCAGGACCGTTTCGTCGGCCGCGTGGACGCCGCGCGCGCCGCCTTGCGCGACGGCTATTGGGAGGTGGACGAGGCCTGGGTCACCGCCCCCGAACGCCCCGCGCGCTTCGAGCCGCGCTATCGCGTGCCCACCAGCATGACCGCCGAGCAGATCCAGGATTCCTTCGCGTCGCCCACCACGATCTCGTTCTGGGAATTGCCGGGCTTCATTCGCTTGCTGGAATCGGCCGGGTTCACGGCCACGCGCCATCGCCTGCATTGGCATCAGCTGATGGCCGCCCCGCTGCTGTTGGCCGCCATGGTGCTGATCGCGGCGACGTTTTCGCTGCGGCCGCACCGGCGCGGCGGCACCAGCCTGCTGATCGTTTCGGGCGTGGTGACGGGTTTCTTGCTGTTCTTCGCGTCGAGTCTGGTGGGCGCTTTGGGCCAAAGTGCCGCGATCCCCGCCGTGCTCGCGGCCTGGACGCCGGCGACCGTGTGCACGATGCTGGGGATCGCCCTGCTTCTCCATCTGGAGGATGGGTGACTTTGACCTGGCCCCGCCCCCTCGCCTATAAAGCCCGCGCCATGATCCGTTCCGCCCTGCTCGTTCTCGTCCTCGTCGCGACCGCCCTCGCGCCGCCCCCTGCGGCCGCGCAAGACCAGCGGATCGTCGCCGTGGTGAACGAAGACATCGTCACGAGCTTCGACGTCGAAACCCGCATCGCGCTGATGATGATCGGCGCCGGCGACCGGGACTCGCCCGACGCGCGCCAGCGGCTGCGCGCGCAGGTTCTGCGCCAGCTCATCGACGAGCGCATCCAGATGCAAGAGGCCCGGCGCCTGGGGCTGACCATGCCGCGGTCGGAGCTCGACGGGCTGCTGCGCCGCATCGAGCAGAACAACAACCTGCCGGCGGGCGGGCTCGAACGCGTGCTGCGCCAGGCCGGCGCGAGCCAAACCTCGCTCGAGCGCCAGATCGAAGCGACCCATTCATGGCAGCGCGTGGTCAACGCCCGCCTGCGGCCGTTGATCGAGATCGGGCGCGACGAGGTGCAGGAGGTTTTGCGCCGCTACACCGGCGGCGAGCCCGTGCAGGAGTACCTGCTCGGCGAGATCTTCCTGGCCGTCGACTCCCCCGATCAGGAGGACGAAGTCCGCCAGCGCTTCGACGACATTCTGGGCCAGCTGCGCGCCGGAGCGCCCTTCGCGGCGCTGGCGCAACGCTACGGCCAGGGCGCTTCGGCATCCGAGGCCGGCGATATCGGGTGGGTCGAGCGCGGCACGCTGGACGACGACGTCGAGAAGGCGTTGGAGGGCGCGCAGCCCGGCGGTCTTGCCGGCCCCGTCCGCGTGGCGGGCGGATATTACCTCTATCTGCTTCGGGAGAAGCGCACGATCGCCGCCCCCGCGCCCGAAGACGCGCGCGTCGATTTGGCGCAAATCGTCTTCCCCGCCGCCGATCCCAACGAGCGCGAGGCCGCGCGCGCGCTCGCCGACATGGTGCGCGAGTCGGTGCAAGGTTGCGCCGATCTCGAGCGCGTCGCGCGCGAAGCGCGCATCGCCGCCCCGCAGCGCGTCAGCGAATTGCGCGTGGGCGATTTGGCGCCGGACATGCGCACGCGCGTGCTGCCGCTGGGCGTGGGCGAAACGACCGAGGTTTTCGCGACCGATCGCGGCATCGCGCTCGCCATGGTCTGCGTGCGCCAAGAAGCGGCCTCGAACGTGCCCGGCGAGAGCGATATCGAGGAAAACCTCAGCCGGTTGCGTTTGGAGACGTCGGCCCGGCGTTACCTGCGCGATTTGCGCCGCGTCGCCGTCGTCGATATCAGGGCGTGAACGACGGGCTTCCGCCGCTCGCCGAAACCGTCCGCCGGCACGGCCTGGCCGCGCGCAAATCCCTCGGGCAGCATTTCCTCTACGACCTCAACCTGACGCGCCGCATCGCGCGCGCGGGCGGCGATCTGACGCAAGGCACGACGATCGAGATCGGGCCGGGCCCGGGCGGTTTGACGCGCGCGCTGCTGCTCGAAGGCGCCGCGAATGTGATCGCGGTCGAGCGCGACGCGCGCGCCTTGCCCGTGCTGGCCGACATCCAAGCCGCCTATCCCGGCCGGATCGAGATCGTCGAGGCCGACGCGCTGGCGATCGACGCCGCCGCACTCGGCCAAGCGCCACGGCGCATCGTCGCCAACCTGCCCTACAACGCCGGCACGCCGATGCTGCTCGCCTGGCTCGCCCGGCCCGACGCGTTCGAGCGTCTGATCCTGATGTTCCAAAAGGAGGTGGTCGAGCGGATCTGCGCCGAACCGGGCGGCAAGGCGTATGGTCGCTTGGCGGTCGCCGCGCAATGGCGCTGGCGCGCGCGCAAGCTGTTCGACGTGGCGCCCTCGGCCTTCGTGCCGCCGCCCTCGGTCGTCTCGGCCGTCGTCGAGCTGGTCCCGCGCACCGAACCGCTCGCACCGGCCGAGCCCAAGGCGCTCGAACGCGTGGTCGCGTCCGCGTTCGGCCAGCGCCGCAAGATGCTCCGGCAATCGCTCAAAGCCGCCGGCGACGCGGCCGCCTTGTGCGAAGCGGCCGGGATCGATCCCACGCGCCGGGCCGAAACGTTGTCGGTCGAGGAATTCTGCGCCCTGGCGCGCGCGCTCACTGCCCGTCGCGCAGGCGCTTGACGAAGTCGCCCAAGCCCACCTGACGGTCGCGGCGCAAGCGCTCGGCGGCGAGGATCGCCTGGACCGACGCGACCGAACGATCGAGATCGGTATTGACCAGGATGTAGTCGTATTCGGGCCAGTGGCTCATTTCGTCCGACGCTTTGGCCATGCGCGCGGCCACGACATGGGCGGGATCCTGGGCGCGCGCGTTGAGCCGGCGTTCGAGCTCCTGGGTCGAAGGCGGCAGGATGAACACCGACACGAGATCGGAAGGCGCCTTCTCCTTGAGCTGCTGCGTGCCTTGCCAATCGATGTCGAACAGCACGTCGAGCCCGGCGCCGAGCTTGTCTTCGACGAAACCGCGCGGCGTGCCGTAGTAGTTGTCGAAGACCTTGGCGTGCTCGAGCAGCTCGCCGCGATTGGCCATCAGGCCGAACTCGGTGTTGTCGACGAAGAAGTAGTCCTTGCCGTGGGTCTCGATCGGCCGCTTGGGGCGCGTCGTGGCCGACACGGACATGGTCAAGCCCGGCTCGCGGCGCAGGATCTCGCGCGAGATCGACGTCTTGCCGGCACCCGACGGCGAGGACAGAACCAGCATCAGACCGCGGCGGCTGATCTCGGCCATGCGCGTCACTCCACGTTGGCGGCTTGCTCGCGCAGCCGGTCGATGGCGGTCTTGAGCGCCAGGCCCGTGCGCGTCAGCGCGATGTCGCCCGACTTCGAGCACAGCGT
>JAMNXK010000323.1 GCA_023653245.1 Tagaea sp. | reverse complement strand
GAAGCGCTTCCGCCGCCGCGGCGCCTCGATCGCGCTGGAACCCGCCAACAAGGTCTACGAGACGCGCATTTTCGGCCCCGACCGCGTGCGCGTGCAGGGCAAGATGATAGCACTCGTGCGCAAATTCGACAGCTGAGAACGCTTCTCCCTTCCGATGGGAAAGCCGGCGCCGGGGGCAACTCCGGCGCCGGTTGCTTTTGGGGGCCCCCCTTCGTCATCTTCGGGCGCGAAAAGGGCCGCGCTTAGCGCGATGTTTATTTACGAGATTCCCGCGTCTCGCTTCGCTCGCGCGAGAATGACGAAAAAGAAAGAATCGTCGTCCTCGTGCGCGCCGAAGGGCGCGACACGGGGACCTCGAAAAGATATGCAGCACCGAAGGCGTGGCCGTTTTTTGCGAGATGCCCGGGTCGGGCCTTCGGCCCGCCCAAGCATGACGATCTTTCCCTGGGTCTCACCGCCGTATCTCCGGCGCGCGTTCGGGCAAGGCGGCGACCCAAGGCCGGATCCCGCGATGCTCGCGCACGGTCTCGACGCGCAACGCCCCGTTCTCGATCCGGATCGCGTGCGCGCCCTCGGCCAGCAGGTCGAAGCGGTCGATCGTCCGTCCCGTCGCGCGCCGGCACGGCGCGTAGATCGAGACCGGTGCGATCACCAGATCGGTGTCGCGGCAGGCGGCGGGCAGCGCGCGGGCTTGGCGCACCAGCGCCACCGTGACGCCGCTGGCGCGATACAGGCAATGCGTCGGCACGCAGTCGAGCCGCCCGTCGGCCGAGCGGCCGTTGCGCGGCCAGACCTCGACCCCGTCGTCGAGATCGCCGTCGCGGCGCAGCCACGTCTGGCGCGCGAAGCCTTGCCCGCGCGCGCTGGACAGCATCAAGCGGCCCTGCTCGTCGCGCACCGCCATCAACCGCCCGTCGCCCGCGACCAGAATGTCGGGCGCTTCGACGCTCGCCATGCTCAGCAACCCCGCCACGACCGCGGGCGCGCCGAGCGCACGCACCGGGCCGGTCCACAGACACAGCCACAACCCGCCCAAGGTCACGAGCACCAGCCCCCAGAGCGGCATCGCCGGCGCCAGCGCCACGGCGCCGTCCAGGCCCGCGACCCAGACCGCGATGTCCATCAAGCGCTCGATCCCCCAGCCCATCGGCACGAGCGCCAGCTCCTCGAGGCCGAACGGGAACAGCAGCCCCGCGAGCACCGCCCAGGGCATGATCCAGAACCCGGTCAGCGGCACGCCCAGCAGATTGGCGAGCAAGCCGAACGCGGCGAAGCGATTGAAGTGGTAGAGCGCGAAAGGGGCACTCGCCAGCCCGGCGACCAGCGAGGTCATGAGCGAGCCCGCTAGCCAGACCCCCGCTTTGGCGGCGAGCCCCGCCTCCGCGCGCCAGGCTTGCAGCCGGTCGCGCGAGGCTTCCCACGCGGCGACCAGCGCCACGACCGCGCCGAAAGACATTTGGAACGATGCGCTGAGCAGACTCTCCGGCCGCACCAGCAAGATCGCGGCGGCCGCCCACGCGACCAGTCGCAGCGTGATCGCCGTGCGGTCGATCAGCAACGCCAGCAGCACGATCCCGGTCATCAGCCAGGATCGCACCGTCGGCACGCTGGGCACGGCGAAGGCGGCGTAGAACGTGATCGCGGCGAGGGCGGCGATCGCCGCGATTTTCTTGGTGTCGGTCCTCAGCGCCACGAACGGCACGAAGGCGAGCAATAGCCGCACGGCGAAGAAGACGAAGCCCGCGACCATGCCGATATGCAGTCCCGAGATCGACAGGATGTGCTGCAATCCGGAATCGCGGAACGCCGCCAAGGCTTCGGGCGGCACCGCACCCTGCTCGCCGGTGATGAGCGCGGCCGCGATGGCGCCGGCCGGCGGCGGCAGCGCCGCGAGCGTGCGCCGCGCGACATCCGCCCGCCATGTCGCCAGCGTCGCGCGCCAGCCCGGCTTCTCGGCTTGCGCCACGCGGACCAAGGGCCCGTTGGCGTAGCCCACGCCGCCCAAACGCTCGAACCAGGCTTGGCGGGCGAAGTCGAACGCGCCCGGCGCGCTCGGCAACGGCGGGGGCATCAAGAAGGCGCGCGAAACGCGGATCTCGTCGCCGGGCTCGAAGGCGCCCAGCCGCGTGTCGAGGCGCAAGCGCACGCGCTCGGGCGTGCGCTCGGGCGCGAGGCCCGATATCGACAAGCGGTCGAGCGTGACGCGCACGCCTTCGGGGCGCGGCTCGATCTCGATCACCCGGCCCTCGATCGTCGCGGGGCCGAGACGCCGCTCGATCGCCGGCGCGCTCACGTCGTGGGCGCGATACTGGGCGACCGCGAAGCCGCTCGACAGCGCGAGCAAGGCGCCCGCCAGCGCGCGCACGCCCGCCAGGCTGCGGCCCAAGATCGCGAAGGCCAGCGCCACGCTTGCGAAAGCGGGCGCGATCCAGAACTCGGGCTCGGCACCCAGCGCGAAATAGAGCCCGATCCCGCCGCCGAAACAGACCGGCAGCCACAGCACCAAGCGCGGCGCCATCGCCTCGCCGGTACGAAGGACGAACCCCGCGAACCCGCCTTCCCCTGCGTTGTCGGCAGGAAGGGCCAGCGGATCGGACCGGTGCATGCGGGGCGATGCCTGTGCTACGCAAGGGGCCCGCGCAACATAATGTTCCGCGGCAACTGCCTACGAATGTAGCGATTGGGATTAAACCGGCTTTTCCGATGACCGACAACAAGATCGTCTGCCGCTTCGCGCCCTCCCCCACCGGCTATCTGCATATCGGCGGGGCAAGGACGGCGCTGTTCAACTGGCTTTACGCCAAGCGCCATGGCGGCACGTTCCGTCTGCGCATCGAGGACACCGACCGCGCGCGCTCCACACCCGAAGCCACCGCCGCCATTCTCGACGGGATGAAATGGCTCGGCCTGGATTGGGACGGCGAGGTCGTGCACCAATTCGCGCGCATGGCGCGCCACGCCGAGGTGGCGAACGGGCTGCTCGCCTCGGGCGGCGCCTATCGCTGCTACGCCAGCCCCAAGGAGCTCGAGGAGATGCGCGCGGCCCAGAAAGCCGCGAGCAAACCAATCCGCTACGACGGGCGCTGGCGCGAGCGCGATCCCAAGGAAGCGCCCGAAGGCGTCCAGCCGGTCGTGCGCTTGAAGGCGCGCCAAGACGGCATCACCGTGATCCGCGATCGCGTGCAAGGCGACGTGACGATCGGCAACGAGCAGCTCGACGACATGATCTTGCTGCGCGCCGACGGCACGCCTACCTACATGCTCTCGGTCGTGGTCGACGATTACGACATGGGCGTCACGCATGTGATCCGCGGCGACGACCATCTCAACAACGCCGCCCGCCAGATGCAGCTGATCGAGCGGCTGGGCTGGCCCACGCCGGTCTACGCGCATATTCCGCTGATCCACGGGGCGGACGGCGCCAAGCTGTCCAAGCGCCACGGCGCGCTCGCCGTCGACGCGTACCGGGACATGGGCTATCTGCCCGAAGCGATGCGGAACTACCTGTTGCGCCTGGGCTGGGCGCATGGCGACGAGGAGATCATCTCCACCGCCAAGGCGATCGAGTGGTTCGACATCGACGCGGTCGGCCGCTCGGCCGCGCGCTTCGACTTCAAAAAGCTCGACAGTCTCAACGGCCACTACATGCGCGAAGCGGCCGACGACGCGCTCTACGCCCACGCCGCCCCGCTGATCGAGAAGGAAGCGGGCCTCGCGATCTCGCCCGAGGCCAAAGCGCGGCTGATCGCCGGCATGGGCGGGCTCAAGGCGCGCGCCAAGACCCTGCTCGAACTGGCCAAGGCCGCGGTGTTCTACGTCCGCGCCCGGCCGCTCGCACTCGACGAGGGCGCCAAGAAGCTGCTCGCCGGTGACGGCCAAGCCCAGCTCGCCAGCGCCCGCGACCTTCTGGCGCAGGCGCCGGACTGGTCGGCGGCCGCTTTGGAGGCCGCATTCCGCACGGCGGCCGAGGCCGCGGGCGCCAAGCTCGGCACCCTCGCCCAGCCTTTGCGCGGGGCGTTGACCGGCCAAGGCACCTCGCCGCCGATCTTCGAGGTCATGGCGATCCTGGGGAAAGCCGAGACTTTGGGCCGGATCGACGACGCGCT
>JAMNXK010000322.1 GCA_023653245.1 Tagaea sp. | reverse complement strand
TCGTGCGGCTGTTTGCAGATCGAAACCATCCCCGGCGATCTCGCGCGGCATTATCCCAAGGCCTATTACAGCCTGGCGGGACGCTTGCCCAAAGCGCCGTCGTGGAAGCGGCGCTTGGCCGCCGATTGGGCCTATGGCCGCTCGGGCGGGCCGCTCGCGTGGTTCATGCACATGCTCAAACCCAACGCCGAGCTGCGCGTGCTGGGCGAGCTGGGCATCGCCAAGGGCGACGCGATCCTCGACGTGGGCTGCGGCAACGGCGCGCGCGTCGCCCGGTTGGTCCAGCACGGCTTCGCCAACGCCGAAGGGATCGACGCGCATCTCGAGGACGACGTGGTCCTCGACGGCAAGCGCATCGCGCGCCGCGCCACGCTCGAAAAGGCGAAGGGCGCGTACCGGCTGGTCATGTTCCATCACAGCTTCGAGCATCTGCCCGATCCGCACGCGGCGATGCGCGACGCGCGGCGCTTGGTGGCGAAGGACGGTTACGCGCTGCTGCGCGTGCCGACCTGTTCGTCGGCCGCCTGGGACATCTACGGCACGGCGTGGGTCCAGCTCGACCCGCCGCGCCATCTTTACCTGTTCTCGCGCGAATCCTTGAAGCTGCTGGCCGAGGCGCATGGCTTCAAGCTCGTCCGGATCGAGGACGATTCGGACGGGTTCCAGTTCTGGGGCTCCGAGCAGTTCAAGCGCGACATTCCGGCCAACGATCCGCGCGGCCACTCCAAGAGCCGGCCGATGTTCTCGGCCGCCGAGCTCGCCGAATTCGAGAACCGCGCGCGCGAACTCAACGCGCGCGAACGCGGCGACCAATTCCGCGCGATCCTGGCGCCCGTCTAAAGCGACCGGTAGAGCCGCGCGTAAGCCCCGGCGCAGGCGTCGAGTGCGAATTCCGCCGCGACGCGCGCGCGCCCGGCTTCGCCCATCGCGCGGCGCGCAGCGGGATCGGCGATCAGGCGCGCCAGGGCCGCGCCGAGTTCGGAAGGCGCGCGGATCGGCACGAGCACGCCGGTCTTGCCGTCGTCCACCGCTTCGGGGATTCCGCCCGCGCGCGTGGCGACCACCGGCAATCCCGACGCCATCGCTTCGAGCACGGCGTTGGGAAACCCTTCCTCGTGGCTCGCCAGCGCGAAGACGTCGGCGGCCGCGAGCAGATCGGGCACGTCGGCGCGCGCGCCCAGGAACTTCACCCGGCCGCCGAACCCGGCCGCCCGTGCCGCGAGCGCGGGCCCGATGCCGTCGTCCCGGCCCGCGCACCAGAGTTCCCACGACGGATCGCCCGGCAACCGGGCGAGCGCGTCGATCAGATCGGCGTGACCTTTGTAGGGAATGAGATTGGCCACGCACGCGACGACCACGGCGTTTTCCGGCGTGCCGATTTCGGCGCGCGTTTCGCCGCGCGGACGCGGCCGTTCGAAGCGCGCGAGATCGATCCCGTTGCGGATCAGATGCGCGCGCGCCGCGGGCGCGCCTTCGCCGATCAATTGCGCGCGCACCGCCGCGCTGTTGGCGAGCAGCGCGTGCATGCGGCCGTGCAAGGCGCGTTCGAGCCGCGCGAGGCCCGGATGCTTGGCCTGATAGTCGTTGAGCGAGCGGCGCGACATCGCGCGCTTGGCGCGCGACACGGCCATGGCGATGGGGGCGCCGACCAGATAGGCCTCGGGCAGGAAGAAATGGACGATATCCGGCCGCCAGCCGCGCATGAATTTCGCGAGCGACAGGCCGGCGCGCAGCGCGCGCGCGGCGCGGCCCGCGAAGCCGCCGGACTTCGAACCCTTCTCGCTGCCCGGCGGGGCGATCACGCGCACCCCGGCGGCTTCGAGGACGGGCGCGAGCGCGCCGCGCCCCGTCAGCGTGTGGACCGCGATCTCGAAACCGTCGCGCGTCAGGCGTGGCAGGACCTGGGCGAGATGCGATTCCGCGCCGCCCAAATCCAACGCGCCGATGACCACCAGGATGCGGATGGCGGCGGCCCTCCTCGCCAAGTTGCCGGTTCGGCTGTATATCGGGATTCGCGATGAAAATCTGCCAGCTCTGCGCCGTCGACTTCACGCTCTATCACTTCTTGCTGCCGTTGATGCGCGCCCAGCGCGCCGCCGGCCACGAGGTCGTGGGCGTGTGCGTGCGCGGCGCGCTCGCGCCGAAGGTCGAGGCCGAAGGGTTTCGCGTGATCGACGCGCCGATCAAACGGTCGTCCAATCCTCTCGCCTTGTGGCGCGCCTATCGCGCCTTGCGCGGCATCTTCGCGGCCGAGCGCTTCGACATGGTCCACGCCCACACGCCGGTCGCCGCGCTGGCCGGGCGGCCGGCCGCCAAGCGCGCGGGCGTGGCGCGCGTGGTCTACACGGCGCACGGCTTCTATTTCCACGAGCACATGCCCTGGCCCCGGCGCGCGGTGCATATGGCGCTCGAATGGTGGGGCGGGCGCTTCACCGACGTGCTGTTCACCCAAGCGGCCGAAGACGCCGACACGGCGCGCGCGCTCGATCTGTGCAAAGGCGGGACGATCGCGGCGATCGGCAACGGCTCGGATCCCGCGCGGTTCCGGCCGGCCGAGCCGGGCGAGGACACGCGCGCGCGGCTGCGCGCCGGGATCGGCGCCGCGCCGGACGCGCCGGTTTTCGTCATGATCGGAAGATTGGTGGCCGAGAAGGGCTATCCCGAATTGTTCGGCGCGATGAAGGCGGCGCCAGGCGCCGAGCTCTGGGTGGTGGGGGAGCGTCTCGCCTCCGACCACGCCCAATCGATCGAGGCCGATATCCGCGCGGTGGAATCCGACGTCGAGCTCGCGCGGCGCGTGCGCTTCTTGGGCTATCGCGCCGACGTGCCCGAGCTTTTGCGCGCCGCCGACGCGTTCGTGCTGCCCTCGCATCGCGAAGGCATGCCGCGCTCGATCGTCGAGGCGATGCTCACGGGCCTGCCGGTGATCGCGACCGACATCAGGGGCAGCCGCGAAGAAGTGCTCGACGGCGAAACCGGATTGCTCGTGCCCGTGCGCGACGAGACGGCGCTCGGGGCCGCGATCGCCGGGCTCGCGAACGATTCCGGACTTCGCGCGGGGCTGGGCCAAGCGGGGCTGCGCCGCGCGCGCGCGCTCTACGACGAGCGCTTGGTCGTCGAGCGCCAGATGCGCGCGCTGGGCCTGGCGCCATGAAGATCGCCGTCGTCGGGGCCACCGGCATGACCGGGCGGCGGGTGATCGCCGCCTTGCGCGCGCGCGGGCATACGATCGTGGCGACCGGGCGCAACCCCGCCAAGCTCGCCGAACTGGGCGACGACATCGAATGGCGGATCGGCGATTTCGACCGGCCCGAGACCCTGCCCAAGGCGCTCGCCGGCGTGGCGGCGGTCGCCTATGTCGCGCATGCCAAGCACACGAAAACCGTGCTCGACGCGATGGAACCGGGCGCGCGGCTCGTGGTGACGGGCTCGACGCGCGTGTTCTCCAAGCTCGACGATCCGGCGGCCGCAGCGGTGCGCGCGGGCTTGGCCGCCTTCGCCGCGTCGGGCCGCCAAGGCCAGACTCTGCTGCCCGCGATGATCTACGGCGCGAAGGAAGATCGGAACGTGGGGCGGGTCTTGCGCTTTCTCGCGCGCTTCCCGCGTTGGTGTCCGATCCCGGTTCCGCTGCCCGATGGCGGGCGGCACACGGTCCAGCCGATCCATGTCGACGACGTCGCCGCTTGCGTGGTCGCGGCGCTCGAACGGCCCGAAAGCGACGGCGCGCCGATCGTGCTCGCGGGGCCCGCGCCCATCCCCTATGCGCGAATGGTGCGCGAATGCGCGGCGGCGCTGGGGCGGCGCGCGATCGCCATTCCCGTGCCGGCGCGTGCCTTGGCGCTGGCGGCGCGACTCATGGCGAGCGTCGGCGTGAAGCCGCCCTTCGACGCCAAGGAATTGACCCGCGCCGCCGAGGACAAAGCTTTCGACATCGCCGCGATGCGCGATCGTCTGGGCGTGACTCCCCGCCCTTTCGCCGATGGCGTCGCCATGAAGGTCGTGCGCGGCGATTACTGACTATTCGCCGCCGGCGATGGTGAGGATCGTGCCCGTCGTATAGGAGCTGAGCGGCCCCGCGAGGAACACGATCGCGGCGGCGATTTCATCGGCTGT
>JAMNXK010000321.1 GCA_023653245.1 Tagaea sp. | reverse complement strand
CGCGGGCTCGGATTTCAAGGTGTTCGCGGGCATCGTCGCCGCCGGCGGCGTGGTGCGCGCGATCCCGGCGCCGAAGACCGCCGATCGGCCGCGCTCGTTCTTCGACAAGCTGAACGCCTGGGCGCAAGGCGAGGGCGCGCCGGGCCTCGGCTATATCGTGTTCGAGGGCGACGCGGCCAAGGGCCCGATCGCCAAATTCCTGAACGAAGAGCGTCTGGCCAAGCTGAAGGCGCTGGCCGGCGTGGGCCCGGGCGACGCGGTGTTCTTCGTCGCCGACAAAAAGCCGCTGGCGGCCGCGAAGCTCGCAGGCGCGGCGCGCAAGAAGCTCGGCGAGGAGCTGGAGTTGATCGCGCCGGGCGAGTTCCGCTTTTGCTGGATCGTCGATTTCCCGATGTACGAACTGGACGAGGACACCGGCAAGATCGATTTCAGCCACAACCCGTTCTCGATGCCGCAAGGCGGGCTCGACGCACTGACGACGAAGGACCCGCTGACGATCAAGGCGTTCCAGTACGACATCGTGTGCAACGGCGTGGAGCTCTCCTCGGGTGCCATCCGCAACCATCTGCCCGAGATCATGTACAAGGCCTTCGAGATCGCCGGCTACACCCAGGCCGACGTCGAGACGCGCTTCGGCGGCATGCTCAACGCGTTCAAGTTCGGCGCGCCCCCGCATGGCGGTTCGGCGCCGGGCATCGACCGGATCGTGATGCTGCTCGCCGACGAGCCCAATATCCGCGAAGTCGTGGCCTTCCCGATGACCCAAGGGGCCGTGGACTTGCTGATGCAAGCGCCCAACTCGGTCGACCCGATGCGGCTCAAGGAGCTGCACATCAAGCACGACCTGCCGCCGGTGAAGAAGAAGGACTGACATGGCCAAGGCGGCGCGGCTTCTGGCCCTGGTCCAGGTCCTGCGCCGTCACCGCCGGCCGGTGACGGCCGCCAGGCTCGCAAGCGAGCTCGGCGTGTCCGATCGCACGGTCTATCGCGATATCGCGGCGCTGCAGGCGCAAGGGGCGGATATCGCGGGCGAGGCGGGGGTGGGTTACGTGCTCCGACCCGGCTTTCTGCTGCCGCCGCTGATGTTCTCGGACGAGGAAATCGAGGCGCTGGTGCTGGGCGCGCGTATGGCGGCCGAGCACGGCGATCCGGCGCTGTCGCGCGCGGCCGAAGACGCGCTCGCCAAGATCGCCGACGTGCTGCCCAAAGACTTGCGCGACATGGCCGACGGGATCGGGCTGCTGGCGGGCCCGGCGCCCGAATCCGAGGCCCTCGCTTTCGATCCCGCGATGCTGCGCGCCGCCATAAGGCGCGAGCGCAAGGTGCGGATCGACTATGTCGATGCCAAGGACGCGCGTTCGCGGCGCGTCATCTGGCCGATCGCCATCGGCTATTTCCGCGACGTGCGCGTGGCGATCGCCTGGTGCGAGACGAAGACGGATTTCCGGCATTTCCGCCTCGACCGGATGTCGGCGCTGGAGGTCCTGGAGGCACGCGTGCCGACCCCGCGCCGGACGCTGCTGCGCCGCTGGCGGCTCGCCCAGGGCATCGAACCCTCCTGACGGAATCTGTCGGGAGGCCGGGTCATGTTCCGCTCCTCGCCAAGCGGAGGGGAACATGACCAAACACGTCTACGAAACCAGGGCGGACGCGGCGCCGGAAATCCTGTATCGCGCGAAGTCCGACGTCGGAAGCTGGCCGGACTGGGACACGGAACTCGAGGCCGTACGCATCGACGGGCTCGCCGTCGAGGGCGCCAAATTCGTCCTGCGCCCCAAGGGCGGGCCCAACGTTCCGATGCGCGTGACCGAGGCGCGCCCGCCGTCGGTTTTCGAAGACGTCGCCGATCTGCCGTTCGCGCGCATGCGCACGCGACACGCCTACGCGCCCGACGGGGCGGGCGGGACCGCGATCCGGATCGAGATCGAAACGACGGGTTTGCTGGGCTGGCTGTGGGACCGGCTGGTCGCGCGCAAGGAAGCGGCCGGTCTGCCCGAGAGCACGCGGGCCTTCGTCGCGCATGCGCGGAGCCGGGCATGAGCGGGGCGTGGATCGCCGTCGCGTGCGCCACGCATGTCACGCGCGGCCGTGCGGGCGGCTACATGCAGGTCTGTCACGGCAAAGGTGGGCCTTTGGCGCGCATCAAGCCCGGCGACCGCGTGGCGTATTACTCGCCGACGACCGAGATGGGCGGCGGGGCGCCGTGCCGTGCCTTCACCGCCATCGGCACGGTGCGCGCGCGCGAACCCTATCGCTTCGATATGGGCGGCGGGTTCGTGCCGTTCCGACGCGACGTCGAGTGGCTGGCGGGCAGCGTCGCCGAGATAAGGCCGCTGCTCGACGAGTTGGAACTCACCCGCGGCCGGAAGAATTGGGGCGGGGCGTTCCGCTTCGGGCTGGTGCGCGTGTCGGACGCGGACATGGACCGCATTGCCGCCGCGATGGGGACGCGCTTCGGATGAGCGTCACCCATCCCCGCCACCCAGCTGCCACACGCGCGTGTGATCGCCGGCGCGGGATTGGACGACTACCCGCACGCGTTCGAACACGCCCCCGCATGGCGGTTCGGCGCCGGGCATCGACCGCATCGTGATGCTGCTCGCCGACGAGCCCAATATCCGCGAAGTCGTGGCCTTCCCGATGACCCAAGGGGCCGTGGACTTGCTGATGCAAGCGCCCAACTCGGTCGATCCGATGCGGCTCAAGGAGCTGCACATCAAGCACGACCTGCCGCCGGTCAAGAAGAAGGATTGACGATCAGACCGGCTTCGCGCGCCGGAGTTCCTTGCGGATCGCAAGGCATGCGTCCTTCAGTTCGGGCAGATTCTCGCGTGTGACGCGCCAGACGATGTCCGGGGAAACCGACCGGTATTCGTGGCGCAGGATGTTTCCGATCCCGGCGATGCGGCTCCATGGAATGCCGGGATGCCGCGCGCGGACCGGCTCGGGGACGCGGCGGCTGGCTTCGGACAGAATCTCGAGGCAGCGCACGACGGCGTCTTGGGTCCGCTCGTCGCGGCCGAACGCCGCGCGATCCATGCCGGCGGTGTAGCTTTCGACCCGTCGGATCGCGTCGAGTATGTCGTCGATATAGATCGACGGATCGCGCGCGTTCAGAACACGCGCTCCGCGTCCTTGAAGACGCTCGGCTTGATTTCCTTGCGCAGGCCGCGCGCCAACACCACATCGACCTTACGCCCCAGAACCCGGCCAAGCGTTTCCTGGACGCCGGCCTGGTCGAGCAATCCGAAGCGGGGATCGGTTTCGATCAGAACATCGATGTCGCTGTCCGGACGGGCGTGGCCGCGCGCCACGGAACCGAACAGGCGCAAGCCCTTCACGCCCGCTTCGCGCAGCTGCGGCTCGATGGCGCGGATCGCGGCGGCGACATCGCGCTTGTCGGGCGCGGCTTCCGGCGACTTGGCGTGCAAGGCGCGCAAGGCCTCGCGCACGACTTCGCTCGCGTTGTTGTAGAGGCCGCTCGCGACCTTCTCGCGCACGAAGCGTTCGAGTTCGGGGGTAAGCGAAACGTTCATCCTGTCTATATCCGCCGTCCTCGGCGGAATGTCAAACTTTGCTATAGTTCGACATCACTTGCCGTCCTCCCCCAGCTCCCACACCCGCGCGTGATCGCCCGCCCGGGATTTGACGACCGTGCGCACGCGCTCGGAGACGCCGCCGCCCGCAGCTGGTTCGCGTTCGAGGGTCAGCAGCGTGTGGTTCGGGTGCTCGGCAAGGGAGGCGGCATAAGCGAGTTCCTCGCGCGCGGCGTGGGCGGCGGCGAGAATGTCGGGCGCGCCATAGGCTTCGACAAAATGTGCGGCGAGTTTGCGCACGCAGGCTTCGTATTGCTCGGCGCTGGCCTCCATCGCTTCGACGATCGTCGCCTCGCCGAACCCGTCGAGGCCGAGCCAGGCGCTCTTGAAGGCCTCGCGCGCCTTCTTGTCGAGGGCGGCGGGGTCGATGCCCGCGAAGCGGAACGCGCCGGGCACCGCCCATTCGCCGGGCTCGGCCGCGCGGGCGAAGACCTTGGTGTCGGAGCCGTCGAGCCGGACGGTGCGCGGAAGTTTCATGGTAACCTGGATCATAGACCGCGAAATCGCCATATTCATCG
>JAMNXK010000320.1 GCA_023653245.1 Tagaea sp. | reverse complement strand
CGATCGCGGCCAGCATTTCGGCGCGGGTATAGGGCTTCTTGCGCGGCTTCAGATTCTTGCCGAGCACGAAGGCGAATTCGGCTTCGAGACCGCGCATGCGATGCTGCCCGGCGGCGAGCGCCACGCCGCTCGCATGGCAGCGCGCCAGGAACACGCGCCCCGCGAACGGTCCGGCGGATTTCATGATCGCGCGCGCGGCCGCACTCGTGCAGCCGATCTTCCAGCCCGCGCGCTCGAAGCCGAGCTCCTTTTCGAGCAAGGCCTGCACCTTGTAGGCCTCGGCGAGCGAGCGCGGCCGGCACGATTCGGGCAAGGCCGCCACGGTCTGGCCCATCTGCCAGCACTCCGCCAGCGTCGCGGCCGCCGGTGCCAGACGTCCGCCGGGTTTTTTCTTCGCCGCCACGATCACTCCTTTTTCTCTTCCTCGGGTTCGTCGAAGAAATTGCCTTCCGGGGCGACGTCGTCGGGCGCCGGTGCCGGCTGGGCTTCGAGCTCCAATATTTCGGCGGGCGTCAGCGCGTCGGGCGCGTAGAGATAGTCCGGCAGCCACAGCGCGATCCCGGGGAACATGTAGACCATGAACATGCAGAACACGACGATGTAGATGAACGGCATCACGCCCGCGAAAATGTCCTCGAGCGTGACGTGCTTGGGCGCGACGCCCTTCAGATAGAACGTCGCCATCGCCACCGGCGGCGACAGGAAGCTGGTCTGCAGGTTGAGCGCGATCATCACCCCGAAAAACAACGGGGAAATGTCGAAATTGTCGAGCAGCGGCAGGAAAATCGGCACGAAGATCACGATGATCTCGGTCCACTCCAACGGCCAGCCGAGCACGAAGATGATCGCTTGCGCGAGCAGCATGAACGTGAACGAGTTGAGGCTGAGGCCGTCGACGAAATTCTCGATCACGTGCTGGCCGCCGAGATAGCCGAAGACCGAGGAGAAGATGAACGAGCCGACGAACAGCCAGCACACCATCGCCGAGGTGCGCGCGGTCAGCAGCACCGATTCCTTGAGCCGCTCGAAGGTCAGCGCCCGGTAGCCGGCCGCGAGCAGCAGCGAGCCGAGCGAGCCCATCGCCGCGGCTTCCGACGGCGTGGCGAGGCCCATGAGGATGGCGCCGAGCACCATCGCGATGAGGGCGGCGAGCGGCAGGAACGACGTGGCGAGCGCCGCCAGAATCGTGCCGAGCGGCACGTTGCGCTCCTCGGGCGGCAGGCGCGGCGCGCGCTCCGGGTACACCACGCCGACGGCGATCGCATAGGCGATATAGAGCCCGGCGAGCATCAGGCCGGGAAGGAACGCGGCGGCGTAAAGCTGCACGACCGACACGCCGGCCGTGGCGCCGTAAAGGATGAGCATGATCGAGGGCGGGATGAGAATGCCCAGGCACCCGCCCGCGCAAGTCACGCCCGCGGCCAGGCGCACGTCGTAGCCCGCGCGCAGCATGGCCGGAAAGGCGAGCAGCCCCATGAGCGTCACCACGGCGCCCACGATGCCGGTCGCCGTGGCGAACAGCGCGCACGTCGCCAGCGTGGCGACCGCCAGCGAGCCCGGGATCGCGCCCGAGGCGAGCTGCAGACTTCGAAACAGCCGGTCGAGGATGTTCGCGCGCTCGATGACGTAGCCCATGAACACGAACAGCGGCACGGAGATGAGCACGTCGTTGGCCATCACCGCGTAGGTGCGCTGCACGAACAAGATGAACACGTTGTCGCCGAGCGAGCCGACGAGGCCGAAGAACAGGCCCAGCGCCATCAAGCTGAAGGCGATGGGAAAGCCCAGCATGATGACGAAGATGAACATCACCAGCATGGTGATTCCGAGGGCGGGATCGCTCATGGCGCTTGGCTTTCGTTGCGGTGATCGCGGGGGTTCAGGCGGCGCCGTCGCGCTCGGCCTGGGCGCGTTCGAGGATCAGCTTCTCCATCTCCTCGACGTCGTGCAGGCGCTGGGGCCATTCGCCGTCGCGGATGCACAGCACGCAACGGATGACTTCGGCGATCCCTTGGATCGACATCAGGCAGCCGACGAACGGGATCAGGAATTTGAACGGCCAGATCACCGGGCCTTGCGGGGAGAAGGCCGAACGCTCGTTCTGGAAATAGCTCTGCGTGAAGAAGCCCCAGCCCATCCACACCATCGCGATCATCGCGGGGTAGAAGAACAGGAGCCACAGCGCCAGATCCAGGCCCGCTTGCGTCCGCGGCGCGAAATTCCGGTAGAGGAAGTCGCCGCGCACATGGCCGTTGCGCGCCATGGCGTAGCCGCCGGCCATCATGAACAGCGTGCCGTAAAGGATGTAGGAGACGTCGAACGCCCAGGTCGTCGGCGCGCGGAACATGTAGCGCGAGAACACCTCGTAGACGATCGCGAACGTCAGCAACACGATCGACCAGGCGAAGGTCTTGCCGAAGAAATTGCTGATCTTGTCGATCGCGATGAGGAAAGCTTGCACGCGTCGTACCCCTGGCGAGGAAAAGACGCCCCCGCCCCGGAATTCCGGAACGGGGGCGCCGGCTCGGGCTTCGCGCGTCAGCCGCGGCGCGCGAAGAAGTGGTTGTTGGCGAGCACGTCGGAGGCTTCGTAGTTGAGGAAGAACTGCGTCACGCGCTGGCACCAGGCGCGCTGGCTGTCGATCACCTTCTTGAAGAAGGCGTCGGCCGACAGATCGGCGATCACCGTATCCCAGGCCTTGAGCTGGGCGTCGAGGATCGGGCGCGGCGTCGAGGTCACGCGCACGCCGGCCTGGCGGATCGCCTGCAGGTCGCGCGGGTAACGGTCGTGCGCCTTCCACAGCATGTCCGAGGACGCCGCTTCGGCCGCGTATTTGATCACGTTCTTGGTTTCGGCGGGCAGCGCGTCGAACTTCGGCTTGTTGAAGGTCACCTCGAAGCACTCGACCTTCTGGTGGTAGCTCTGCAGCATGTAGTTCTTGGCCACGTCCGGGAAGCCGAGGATGCGGTCGGAAGACGGGTTGTTGAACTCGGCCGCGTCGAGCAGGCCGCGCTCCAGCGCCGGCACGATTTCGCCGCCCGCCACGATCGTGACCGCGGCACCCATCGCGCGATAGAGATCGGCCGCCAGACCCACGGTCCGGTACTTCAGCCCGCGCAGCTGCTCGGGCGTGGAGATCGCGGTCTTGAACCAGCCGAAGGGCTGGGTCGGCATCGGACCGGTCAGGTAGGAGACGACGTTGACGCGGGTGATGTCGCTCAGCAGCTCGTTGTAGAGCCGCTCGCCGCCGCCGTAATAGTACCAGCCGAGCAGCGAGTTGGCGTCGCCGAACCACGGCGGAGCGGTGCCGAACAGCGAATAGGCTTTGTTCTTGCCGTACCAATAGGCCGACACGCCGTGCCCGCCGTCGAGCGAGCCCGCGTGGACGGCGTCCTGCATCTGGAACGCGCCGACGACGGCACCGGCCGCGAGCAGTTCGAGGCGGAAGCGGTTGCCCGACATATCGTTCACGCGCTTGACGAAGTCGCCGGCCATCTCGTGGAAGATGTCGCGCTGCGGCCAGGTCGATTGGAAGCGGAAGACGGTGGTCTGCGCGCGGCTGACTTGCGGGGACGCGAGCGTTCCGGTCGCGACGGCGGCACCGCCCAGGGCGATCTTGCCCAGGAAGCCGCGACGCGAAGCGGGGGATTTCTTGGTCGACATATAGGGCTCTCCTCTAGCGGAGGCCCGTTTGGGGAGTGTCGAGGGCCCGGACGCCGACCTCCATCGCGCCCTAGCCTCGATCCCGGCGCCGGTATTCCGGTCGTTCGGGATCGAAGAAACCGCGACTCTGCCCGATAGCGCCCGGTGGGCGCAAGCCTCACGACGCGGGGCCGGCGCCCAAAAAAGCGTCGACGCGCAATCCGACGGGCAAGACGACGCCGGGATCGAGTTCGATCAGCGTCTCGAGAACTTTGGTGTCGTTGCGCTCGGTCGGATCGTCGGTGCGCAAGGTCTTGCGGCCCAAACGCTGGCCCACGCGCACCACCGTACCTTCGAAGCGCCGGCCGGGCCAGGCGTCGGCGGTCACGTAGGCGCGCATGCCGACCGCCACCCGGGCGACGTCGGTTTCGTCCACGTCCACCCGCACGCGCAACCGCGAAAGATCGCCCACTT
>JAMNXK010000319.1 GCA_023653245.1 Tagaea sp. | reverse complement strand
TATCTCGCCTTCCACGCCTGGCTGCGCGGCCGGCACGCGTCGGTCTTCGTGGGCAAGCACGGCAATCTCGAATGGCTGCCGGGCAAGGGCTTGGCGCTGTCCGAATCGTGCTTTCCGGAAGCGGCTCTCGGGCCCGTGCCGGCGATCTATCCCTTCATCGTCAACGATCCCGGCGAAGGCACGCAAGCCAAGCGGCGAATTTCCGCCGTGGTCGTCGATCACCTGACGCCGCCGCTGACGCGCGCGGGGTCCTACGGGCCGCAAGCGGCCCTCGAACGCCTGATCGACGAATACGACGAAGCCCGCCGCCTCGATCCGCGCCGCTTGAAACACTTGGGCGCCGAGATCCTCGACCTCGCGCGACGCAGCGGAATCGCCGCCGAATGCGGCATCGACGCGGCCGAGAGCGCCGACGCGGCCTTGCCCAAGCTCGATTCGATGCTGTGCGAACTCAAGGACCATCAGATCCGCGACGGGTTGCACGTGTTCGGATCCTCGCCCGAAGGCCGCCTGCGCGCCGACACGCTCGTCGCGATCGCGCGCGCGCCCCGGCAAGGGACGAAGCCCGAAGACGCGTCGCTGCATGTGGCACTGGCGCGCGATCTGGGCCGCGATCCCGAGCGCCCCGATCTGGTCGAGGACGCGGCAGTGGCGCTGATCGCCGATGCGGCCCCCGGCCCCGCGAGTGCCGCCGTCAAAAGCTGGATCGATGGCGACCTCGCCTTGCGTCTCGACGAAAGCGGTGCCGCCGAGATCGAAGCTTTGCTCGCCGCCCTCGACGGACGGCGCGTGGCGCCCGGGCCCTCGGGCGCGCCGTCGCGCGGCCGGCCCGACGTGCTGCCCACCGGGCGGAATTTCTATTCGGTCGACACGCGCGCCGTGCCCACGCCTTCGGCCTGGGCGCTGGGCTGGAAATCCGCCTTCCTGCTGCTCGAGCGCCACACGCAAGAGCATGGCGATTGGCCGCGCGCGGTGGCGCTGTCGGCGTGGGGTACGTCGAACATGCGCACCGGCGGCGACGACATCGCCCAGGGCCTCGCGCTGATGGGCGTGAAGCCGGCCTGGGAACCGGCGAGTCTGCGCGTGACCGGCTTCGAGATCCTGTCGCTCGATCTTTTGGACCGGCCGCGCGTGGACGTGACGTTGCGCGTGTCGGGCTTCTTCCGCGACGCCTTCGCCAACCTCATCGACCTGTTCGACTCGGCCGCGCGCGCCGTGGCGGCGCTCGACGAGCCCGCCCATCTCAACCCGTTGGCCGCGCGCGCGCGCGAGGAAGGCGACGCCGCGCGCGTGTTCGGCTCGCAGCCCGGCGCCTATGGCGCGGGGCTGCAGGCCATGATCGACGACGGCGGCTGGACCGCGCGCGACGAGCTCGCCGAGGCCTATGTCCGCTGGGGGGGCTTCGCCTATCGGGCGGGCGCCGAAGGCAAGCCCGCGCACGACGCCTTCGAACGGCGCCTCGCGCGCGTCGAAGCCGTGCTGCACAATCAGGACAATCGCGAGCACGATCTGCTCGACTCGGACGACTACTACCAATTCGAAGGCGGGCTGGCCGCCGCCGTGACGCGCGCGCGCGGCAAGGCGCCCGCGATCTACCACAACGATCACTCGCGGCCCGAGCGCCCGAAGATCGCCACGCTCGCCGAGGAGATCGCGCGCATCGTGCGCGCGCGCGCGGCCAATCCGAAATGGATCGAAGGCTGCAAGCGCCACGGCTACAAGGGCGCGTTCGAAATGGCCGCGACGGTCGACTACCTGTTCGCCTTCGCCGCCACGACCGACGCGGTGCAAGACCGGCATTTCGACGCGCTGTTCGACGCCTATTTGCGCGATCCCGACACGCGCGCCTTCGTCGAACGCGTCAACGCGCCCGCTTTGCGCGAGATGGCGGCACGCTTCGAAGAAGCGCGCGAACGCGGGCTGTGGCGACCCGGTGCGAACGACACGCCCGCTTTGCTCGAAAGGTTCCGCGCATGACCGATACCGATCACGCCGAAAAAATGGCGCGTATCAAGGCCGCGCGCGACAAGATGATGGCCGGCAAATCCGGCGAGAAAGGTCTGCTGATCGTCCATACCGGCAAGGGCAAGGGGAAGTCCTCGTCCGCTTTCGGCATGGCGCTGCGCTGCCTCGGCCACGGCATGAAGGTGGGCATCGTGCAATACGTGAAGGGCGCTTGGGACACCGGCGAAGCGCGCTTCCTCGCGCGGTTTCCCGAACACTGCGAAATCAAGTCGCTCGGCGAAGGCTTCACCTGGGAAACGCAAGATCGCGCGCGCGACGTCGCCGCCGCCGAACGCGCCTGGGCCGAATCCGCGCGCATGCTCGCCGATCCTTCCTACGCGATGGTGATCCTCGACGAGATCAATATCAGCCTGCGCTACGAGCAGATCCCCCTGGGAACCGTGCTCGATGCGATCGCGGCACGGCCGGCGCTGCAGCACGTCGTGGCGACGGGGCGCAACGCCGCACCCGAACTGATCGAGATGGCCGATCTCGTGACCGAGATGACCTTGATCAAGCATCCGTTCCGCGACGGCATCAAAGCGCAGAAGGGCGTCGAGTTCTGAGCATGGCCGCGCGCGCGCTCATGTTCCAAGGCACGGGATCCGACGTCGGCAAATCGCTGATCGTCGCGGGCCTGGCGCGCGCCTACGCGAATCGCGGCATTCGGGTCGTCCCGTTCAAGCCGCAGAACATGTCCAACAACGCCGCCGTGACCGAGGACGGCGGCGAGATCGGCCGCGCGCAAGCGCTGCAGGCGCGCGCGTGCCGCGTGGCGGCGAGCGTACACATGAACCCGGTGCTGCTGAAACCCGAGAGCGAGACCGGCAGCCAAGTGATCGTGCAAGGAAGCGTGCGCGGCCGCGCCTCGGCGCGCGACTATCACGCGCTCAAGCCCGAGCTGCTCGGCGCGGTGCGCGACAGTTTCGGCCGGCTGAAAGCGGGCGCCGATCTGGTGCTGGTCGAGGGGGCGGGTTCTCCGGCCGAGATCAATCTGCGCGACGGCGACATCGCGAATATGGGCTTCGCCCTGGCGGAGAACGTGCCGGTCGTGCTGGTCGCCGATATCGAGCGCGGCGGGGCGATCGCATCCATCGTCGGCACGCTCGCCGTGCTTGAAGCCGAGGAACGCGCGGCGATCCGCGCCTGTCTCGTGAACAAATTCCGCGGCGATCCGGCGCTGTTCGCGGGCGGCGTGCGCGAGATCGAGCGCCGCGCCGTGCCGTGTTTGGGCGTGGTGCCGTGGTTCGAGGGGTGCCGCGATCTGCCGGCGGAGGACTCGGTTGGCCTCGAAAAACGGCACGCGGCGAGTGCGGGTGCGATCAAGATCCGCGTGCCGCGTCTGCCGCGCATCGCCAACACCGACGATCTCGATCCCTTCGCCGCCGAGCCGGACGTGGATTTGGCGTTGCTCGAACCCGGCCAGGCCTTGCCGGGCGATTGCGACGTCGTGCTGCTGCCCGGTTCGAAATCCACGCTCGGCGATCTCGCTTCGTTGCGCGGCGAAGGCTGGGATATCGACATCGCCGCCCATCGCCGGCGCGGCGGCTGGGTCATCGGGTTGTGCGGCGGCTATCAGATGCTCGGCCGCACGATCGCCGACCCGGGCGGCCTCGAAGGCCCGATCGGCGAGGCGCCGGGATTGGGCCTGCTCGACGCGGCCACCGTGCTCGCGCCGGCGAAGACCTTGCGGCGCGTCGATGCGCGCGATGCGATCTCGGGCACGCGGATCGACGGCTACGAGATCCATCTCGGCGAGACATGGTCCAACGAAGCCCCGCTGCTGTCGCTCGCCGGCGCGGCGGAGGGTGCGCGCAGCGCCGACGGGCGCGTGCTCGGCTCCTACGTGCACGGGCTGTTCGCCTCGGACCGCTATCGCGCGCGTTTCTTGGGACGGGTGCGCGAAGGCCGCGCGGGCGGCGTCGCGTTCGAGGCGCGCATCGAAGCCGCGCTCGATGGGCTGGCAGCACATCTGGCGCGCGCGATCGATCTGGATCGCTTGCTGGAGCTGGCGCGATGAGACTAGATCGACATCCGCGCCAGGCCGATCGCCGCGAAGAGCAGCGCGTTGACCAGGCACGCGGCCACGAACAGCCACAGCGCGCGGCGCATGTCTTCGAC
>JAMNXK010000318.1 GCA_023653245.1 Tagaea sp. | reverse complement strand
TCGATCGGCGGCGAAGGCGCGCTGCTCGCCGAGCAATGCATCAAGAAGGTCGAGTGCCTCGCCTATCCCGAGCTCGGGATGGAGGCGATCTGGAAGATCGACGTGGTCGACTTCCCCGCCTTCCTGGTCGTCGACGACAAGGGCAACGATTTCTTCGCCAAATGGACGGGGTGAACGGTCGATGATCCTCATCGGCCAGTTCGATTCGCCGTTCGTGCGGCGGGTGGGTATAGCGCTCGAACTCTACGGCCTCGCCTATCGGCACGAGCCGTGGTCGGCTTTCGGCGACGCCGACAAGATCCGGCCCCATAACCCCACCTTGCGCGTGCCCACGCTGGTGCTCGACGACGGCGAGAGCCTGATCGACAGCCACGCGATGCTCGACCATTTGGACTCGCTGGTGCCGGTCGAAAAGCGCCTCTTCCCCGCCGCCGAGCCCGCGCGACGGCGCGCGCTCAAGGTCGCGGCGCTGGCCACGGGCCTAGCCGACAAAGCCGTCGGGCTGTTTTACGAAAGGCGCATGCACGACGTGCCGTCGCGGCACTTCGTCGAACGCTGGACGGCGCAAGTCTCCGGCGGGCTGGGTGCGCTGGAAGCCGACCGCGCCGCGCGCGCGACGGCGTTCTGGTTCGGCGCCGCGATCGGGCACGCGGATATCGCGGTCGCTTGCGTGTGGCGTTTCGTCGTCGAGGCGCATCCGGGCTTGATAGCACCGGGCGCCTATCCGGCGCTCGCCGCGCATTCGGCGCGTTGCGAAGCGCTGCCGGTGTTCGCGAAGATGTCGCAGCCCTTCATCCCGCCGGCGTGAGGGCCTTCACCCGTCCTCGAAGCGCGAATAGACCAAGATCATGTCGACGGTTTCGCCGCCGGCGGACAGCGGCAGGAACAGGCTGAACCGCGCGATCAAGCGCCCGCCCAGCAGGATGTCGCCGCGATTGTCGTGTCCGGCGATCGAGGTGTCGCGGAACAACGGCCGGCCGCTCTCGATCACCCGGCGATAATTGGAAATCACCTGCTCGCGCATGCCCGGCAGGTCTCGCCCGAGATGGCCCTCGGACACCGGCTTGCCGGTGGGATCGAGCCCGCGCGCCGCGACCTGGCGCGTGCCCACCAACCGATAGCGCAGATAAGGCGCGTCGCCGAACACATCGACCAAGGCGATGTCGGGCAGCAGATCGGGAATGTCGCCGGGTTCGAGATCGGCGCGGCACGGCATCTTGCGCGCGCCCCGCTTTTCGCGCCAATACTCGAACAGCCGCCGGCCGCGCGCGTCGAGCGCGGTCACGCCCGGCAATCCGGCGATCTCGAGGGTGGCGTCGGCGGTGTCCCCCAGCATGCCGCAAATCTTACGGAAACCATACTTAACGAAGGGTTACGAATGCCACGGAACGACGGCGCTTTGGTGGTCTTTTCAGGTGGTCAGGATTCCACCGTCTGTCTCGCCTGGGCTTTGTCGCGGTATCCGCGCGTCGAGACGGTGGGATTCGACTACGGCCAGCGCCACCTTGTCGAGCTCGCCTGCCGCAAGACGGTGCTCGAATCGTTCCGGGCGCGGTTCCCCGCTTGGGCGGGCCAACTCGGCGACGACCACCGGATCGATCTTTCGGCGCTGGGGGCGATCTCGCAGACCTCGCTCACGCGCGAGGCCGAGTTCCAGTACGCGGCCAGCGGCCTGCCCAACAGTTTCGTGCCCGGGCGCAATCTGCTGTTCTTCACCTTCGCTGCGGCGATCGCCTATCGGCGCGATTTGAAGCGCCTGATCGGCGGCATGTGCGAGACCGACTATTCGGGCTATCCCGATTGCCGCGACGATACGCTCAAGGCGCTGCAAGTGGCGCTGTCGCTCGGCCTCGACAAGCGCGTGGTGCTCGAAACGCCGCTGATGTGGATCGACAAGGCAGCGACCTGGGCGATGGCCAAGGAGCTCGGCGGCGACGCGCTGGTCGAGCTCATCGTCGAGGAGACCCACACCTGCTATCTCGGCGATCGCGCGACGCGCCACGACTGGGGCTATGGGTGCGGAACCTGTCCGGCGTGCGAGCTGCGCAAGGCCGGCTGGGCCAAGTGGCGCGACAGCGCCTAGAGCAAGATGCGTTTTGGCGGAGACGTCGTGCCGACCTCATGGTTCGACGGGCTCACCATGAGGTTTGAAAGTAGGCCTCATCCTGAGCTTGTCGAAGGAGAGGCCGGTCCAAGACTGCTTCCGACAAAACACATCCCGCTCTAGCGATTCGCGTCCAGATCGGCGCGCAAACGCCGCAAGCCGGGCAGCAGGGCGGCGAACGAGTCCGCACCCAGCCGCGCGCGCAACGCGTCGAGCAGCGGGCCGAGGGCCGCCACGCAGCGCGCGCGCATTTTGGCGCCCGCGGCCGTGATCTCGATCCGCGCCGCGCGCGCGTCGGCATCGTCCGCGCGGCGCCGGACCAAGCCCTTGGATTCCAGGCGCGCGAGCGTGCTGGCCATCGTGCTTTTGGTCACTTGGAAAGCGCGCGCGAGCTCGCCCGGCCGGCGCGCGCCGCCCAGCCGGACGAAATGGTTGAGCACGACGAATTGCGCGAGCGTCATGCCCTCGGGCATGACGCGCTCGAAGGCGCTGGCCGAAAGCTGGGCGCAGATGCCGATTTCGTTGAGGACGGCGAAGACGGGGTCGTCGGCGTGGGTCATGCCTTCTCAAGTTTGGCGGCGAGCGGCCAGCGCGGGCTGGGTGCCGTCGGCGCAGCATAGCCGATCCGGCTCAACATCTGCACCCGCGCGCCCGGCGCCAGCGCCGACGCCTCGGCCAAGGCGGGCGCCATCTCGGGGAATTCCTGCAGCGCTTGGCTGACCGGATGCAGCCCGAGGCCCAGCGCCGTCGCCGCGAGATTGAGCCGCAGATGCGCGGCACCCGCCGCGAGCTGCTCGGCGCGCGAATTGCCCGGCGTGGCGAGCCACACGAAGCCCATCGAGCTGGCCAGCATGTCTTCGTAGGCGCGCCAGCCTTCCTTGAACGCGGTCGAGGCCGGATCGGCGATCGTGGCGCGGGTCATCAGGCCCAGACGGTTCAGCCCCTCGAACAGCGGCCCGCCCAGATCGATGCCGTCGGGCGCGCGCTCGATCTCGGCCTTGCCGATGCGCATGAGCTCGACCGATTCGCCGAACGCGGCGGGCGTCTGCGCCTCGATCTTCCAGGCGCGCCAGGTGAGGTCGCGCAAGGCCGCGACGCGCGGCGTCTCGACGCTGCCCGCGGCCGCGACGCCGGCGATCCGCGTCGCCAGCAGCCGCGTCAGCGTCTCGGACGCGACGGGCTTGGCCGTGTCGAACGGCTCCTTGAGCGAGCGGCGCGCGCGCGCTTGGGCGAACAGCGGATCGCGCGCGACGCCCGGGTCCGCGACGAAGCGCAGCCGCGCCACCGGGCGCGCATCGAGCCTCGGCTCGCTCGCGCCTTCGGGGAAGGGCGCGATCTCCAACCGCATCCCGCGCTCGGCGGCGGCCAGACGCGCGAGCTCCAGAAAACAGCCGAAGCCGATGACGATCTGCCGGTCGAACGGATCGGTGCGCGGCAGGCGCTTGGCGAGATCGCAGCGGATCTCCGCCCCGTCCTCGCCGGTCAGGCGGATCAGCCAGGGCTGACGGTTATGCGGGTTGGGCGCCAGAATCGCGTTGGCGAAGGTGGCGATGCGCGGGTCGGCGGCGTCGAGCTCGGCGGCGTTCCACGGCGCCAATGCGCGCGTGGGTTCGCGCGTCGTCGCCCACCACGCGGCGGCCCCCGCCGCCGCCAGCACCCCGCCCGCCGAATACAAGAACAATTCCCTGCGCCGCATGGTTCCGCTCCATAAGTTCGATATCGAACCATATAGTTCGACATCGAACGTTCGTCAAGGCGGCGCGGAAAAATCAGTTGAGCCGGCGTTTGGCGTCCGGGCCTTTGGACGGGGGCCGGGCGGCTTCGGCCCCGGGCATGCCAGCACCCCACGCCAGCGGCAATTCCCACTCGGCCTTTTCGGCCGCCTCGCGGAAAATCCGCATGAGGCCGAACACGCCATCGTCGGCGAGCGTCAGGTCGATGCGCGCGTTGTCGCTGGCGATCAGCACGATCGCGGTCTGGCCTTCGGGCTTGCGATGGATGTTGAAGCCCCACAGCAAGCGCGG
>JAMNXK010000317.1 GCA_023653245.1 Tagaea sp. | reverse complement strand
CGCTGGCGCTGGCCGCCCGAAAGCTGCCGCGGTTTGCGTTCGAGCAACGGCGTCAGGCGCAGGATTTCGGCCGCCGCGTTCACGCGCGAGTCGATTTCCGACGCCGGCGTGCCCGCCAGACGCAGCGCGTAGCCCATGTTGCGCGCCACCGTCATGTGCGGATAGAGCGCGTAGGATTGGAACACCATGGCGATGCCGCGCTTGGCCGGCGGCACGTCGTTGACGATGGCGCCGTCGATCGCGATCGTGCCGCCCGTGACTTCGTCGAGCCCGCAGATCAGACGCAGCAGCGTCGATTTTCCGCAGCCCGACGGGCCCACGAACACCACGAAGGCGCCGTCGGGCACGTCGAGATCGATGCCGTGCAGGACTTGCGTCCGCTCGAAGCTCTTGCTCACGCCGCGCAATTCGAGTTGGGCCATCGGGCTTATCCTGAAAAAGGCGTGTCGAGCTGGCCGCGCACGCCCGCGCGCAGCGCGAACACGCCGCCCGACAGCGGCGCTTCGGCGAGCTGGCGCGCCGACAGACGGATTCGCGCGCTGGTGATGTAAAGCGTCGTCAGGTCCGGACCGCCGAAGCAGCAGCTCGTCGGGCGCGGCACGGGCAGATTGATCACGCGATCGACCTTGCCGTCGGGGTCGTAGCGGGTGACGCACCAGCCGTCCCAATGCGCGCTCCAGACGAATCCCTCGGCGTCGACCGTCAGGCCGTCGGGCAAGCCCGAATCGTCGGCGAGCTGGACGAAGACGCGGCGATTGGCGATGGCGCCGGCGTCGAGATCGAAATCGTAGACGTAGATGCGCCGCGCGGCGCTGTCGGTGAAATACATGCGCCGGTCGTCCGGGCTCCAGCCGAGCCCGTTGGAGACGTGGAAGCCGCGATCCATTTGCGTCGCGCGCCCGTCGGGATCGAGCCGGTAGAGCGCCCCTTCCCCCGGCACGGCGTCGATCGCCAGCGTGCCCGCCCAGAAGCGGCCGCGCCGATCGCATTTGCCGTCGTTGAAACGGTTGCCCGGCTTGCCGGCCTCGGGGGCGGCGATCGTCGTCAGCCGGTCGGACGACCAATCGAACGTCTTGAAGCCGGTCTGCAGCGCGCCGACAAAGCCGCCGCGCGCGCGCGGGACGACCGCGCCCACGAGCTCGGGCATCGGCTTGGTGGCGAATTGTCCGGTCGCGGGATCGGCCGAGATCACCGAGGGCGCGAGGATATCGGCGAAGATGAGACGGTTCTCGGCCGCGGACCACACCGGGCCCTCGCCCAAAAAACAGCTCGACGGGATCGCGCAGCGCAGATCCTCGCGGTCGGGGCCGAGCGGACGCGGGGCGATCGAGATCGACATCGCCGACTGACCGGCATTGCCCGATACGCGGCGCGCCGCCTCCATCGCGTCGCGGCCCAGCGCGTGCAGCCGATCGACGCCGAGCCGATAGGACGGCCCCACGATCGCGATGGCGCCGATCGCGACCGCGCGATGGTCGAGGATGGGGGCGGCGACCGAGCTCACGCCCGTATGCTGCTCCTCGAACGACACGGCATAGCCGCGCGCCTTGATCAGATCGAGCTGCCGGACGAGTTCGTCGGGCTCGACGATGGTGTTGGGGGTGAAACGCTCGAGGGCGAGCCGACCGGTCAGCATCTGGCGATGCTGCGGATCGAGATGGGCGAGGATCGCCTTGCCCGCGCCGCTCGCATGAACGGCCACGCGCGCGCCCACGCCCATACTCAAGCGCACGGGCTGGGCCGTGTCGTGCTGGTCGATATAGAGAATCGAATTGCCGTCGAGCACGGCCAGGCGCACGGCCTCGTCGGTGGCGTCGGCCAGACGCACGAGTTCGGGCGACGCGGCCCCGCGCAGATCGAACTCGCTCCACACCCGATGGGCCATACGGAATAGCCGCACGCCCAGGCGATAGGTCTGGTCGCGTTCGTCCACACGCAGCAAGCCGGCCTCGACCAAGGTCGCGAGCATGCGATGCGCGGTGGGTTTGGACAGGCCCGAACGCTCGACGATATCGACGTAGCGCAGCGGCCGATCGCTGTCGGCGACGATGTCGAGCAGCGACAGACCCCGGCGCAAAGCTTGCGCACCCGGAATCTCGCGGATGGCGTCGCCGCCTTCCCCCTCGACCACACTGAACGGCCGTGTCGACATATCCCCCCTGCCGGCATGTCCCTGCCGTGCAGTTTTCATATACCGGAACCGAGTTCCATCACAAGGGGGAAGCGCACGACCTCACTTAGATTACAAAAACACGCTATTATCTATTTGTTTTATTTAACTTTTAGAAACGCCACACCACAGCGCGATCGCGCCGGCGATCACGCCCACCCCCCGGCGATAGTCGGCGACATCGACCCACTCGTCGCGCAAACCGTTCTGGGTGAGGTCGCCGCACAAGGGCCCCAGACCGACGCAAGGGATACCGTTCTGGACCATCGGATTGCGGATATCCGACGACGTGTGCAGCGGATTGGCGTGCGGCGCCTCGCCGGTCGCGGCGCGCACGGCCGCATCGACCGCCGCGCGCAAAGCGTGACCTTCGGGCACTTCGGCGCCGGTCACGCCCGACAGGAACTCGACCGCCGGCGGATGGGCGCGCAGATACGCGTCCTCGGCGCAGGCCGCATCGATCGCGCCGCGGACTTGCGCTTGCACGTCGGCCAGGACTTCGCCCGGCGGGAAGGACAACGCGGCCGTCAACCGCACGGCGGGCGGCACGCGCGAGGCGCGGCCGTCGCCCAGCGTCCGGAAATCGCCGATCAGCAGATTGGTCGAACGCCCGATCGCGGCGTCGAGCGTCTTGTGGACGATCGCGGTTCCGCGCTTCGCGTCGAGCGCCATCAGCGCGCGCTGCACCAGAATCGCCTTGTCGAGCGGATTGACGGCCTTGTGGGCGAAGGCGGTGTGACCGGGCTCGTTGGTGTCGGGCAAGCGGCCTTTGACCGTGACCCGGAACACGAGCTGACCGGGCGCCAAGGTCTTCACCTCGCGCATGCCTGCGCCGGACTCCGCCGGGTGGAGATAGACGGCCGCGTCGGCCACATAGCCGGCTTGCAGCAGCGCGTGCACGCCGCGCGCATGGCGCTTGGACGGCGTGCTGCACAAGATCACGTCGCCGCGCGGACGCATCCCGGCTTGCGTCAAGGCGCGCAAGGCCGCGGCCATCGTGGCCACACCGGCCAGATCGTCGGCCACGCCCCAGCCGTGCAGGCGCCCGCCGTCGATCTCGCCCGCGAAGGGATCGTGGCGCCATCCGTGATCGGCGACGAAGGGCTCGCCGTCGGGATGGGCGAAGAGCAGCAGGCTGCGCCCGCCGCCCGTCCCCTTGAGCCGGGCCACAACCGCTTCGCGCGGATCGGGGGCGACGACTTGGCCCAAGGCGAATTCCTCGCGCGGGTTCACCTCCGACGGCAGATAGCGATGGCGGACGATCGCCGCCCCGCTCGCGGCGCAAAAATCGGCGAAGGCCGATTGGATCGCCGCCTCGCCGTCGCGCTGGGCCGCGATCATCGCGCGCAAGAGTGCGACCGGGCCGTCGCCCAACGAAACCGCCGCCGCTTGGGCGCGCGCCGCTATGTCCATAGGCCTTCCTCCGGCGAAATCCTTGCCCGTCCTGCGAAAGGGGTAGCATACTTCTTGCTGGGCTCGGGGCTGACAATCGGGAGGGTGGCATGCCATCGTACGACTTCGGACGGCGCGGCTTTCTGGCGGGTGCGGCCGCCACCCTGGCCGCTTCGGCGGCGCCCGCCCGCGCCCAAGCGCGCGGGCCGATCACCGCCTCGCTGCTCGGCAATCTGCCCAACATCCATCCCTGGCACGTCGGCAATATCGAAACGGCGGCGGCCAATCTGCTCGCCTATTCGAACCTGCTCAAGGTCGGGCCCGACGGCACGATGGTCCCCGACCTCGCCGTCGCCTTGCCCAAGATCGGCGAGGATGGGCTTTCCTACACGTTCGAACTGCGCCGCGACGTGCGCTTCCACGACGGCGACCGGCTGACCGCCGACGACGTGCTGTTCTCCTACGAGCAATATCTCGCGACCGCGCGGCGGCGCGGCAATCTGCGCCGCTTCATCAAGAACGTGACCAAAGACGGCGACTACGTCGTCAAGGTCGAGCTCGCCGAGCCCTG
>JAMNXK010000316.1 GCA_023653245.1 Tagaea sp. | reverse complement strand
CCTACTTCTTCCAGCCGACGATCGAGGCGAGCGTCATATAGAGCTTGCCCACGTCCGACGACACGAAGGTCGAGACCAGCACGTTCTCGGGATCGGCCTCGCGCGCTTCGGCGATCAGTTTGTCGTACTGCGTGAGATAGTCCGTCACATAGCGGCGGAAATCCGGATCCTCGCCGTAGCGCCGCGACACGGCCTTGCCGGTGTCGCCCCAATCCAGACGCAGCAAGCGGCGCACGAACACGCCGCGATCGCCGCCCAGGAATTCCTTCAGCACCCGGTCGGTGACCGACGGATCGAGCGTGCGCGCCAGATCGATCGATAGCGAGTTGAGGCCCTCGATCACCAGGCGCGAAGCGCGCAGGAAGCGCCCGCGCTTGGCTTCGAACTCGCTGGCGGTGAGGCGCGACTGGGCTTCGTCGGCGGCGGCGGAGGCGGCGGCGAGGTCTTCGGCCTGGCGGCGGAAGGCGTCGGTCGCGGCACTCGCCTCGCCGGTCGCCTTGTCGGCGGCGGCGTCGAGCGCGTCGGTCTGGCGGGCGAGCAGCGTCTCGGCCTCGCCGATGCGCCGCTCGGCCGCGTCCATCGCTTGGCCGAGCTCGCGCGACTGGCGCGCGAAACTCTCGCCGACCGAGGCGATGCGCGCCGCGGCTTGGCCCACCGCGGCCATGACTTCCTCCGCCCGGCGGCGGAAGCTTTCGGCCGTGGCTTCGAGCTTGGCCCCGCCTTCCTTAGCGGCCCCCTGCAGCTCGTCCGAACGCCGGCGCAGCGAATCGCCCGTCTGGCCGATGCGCTGGCTCGCGACCGTGGCCGCGTCGGCGGCCTCGCGCGCCTGACGGTCGAATTGCGCGCCGACTTCCGACAGGCGCTCGCCCGCTTCGGCCACCACGCCGTTGAGATGGTCGGCCTGACCGCGCAGCACCTGGCCCAGCTCGCCGGCGCGCTGGCCCAGGCTTTCGATCGTCTCGACCAAAGTCGTGCGCTGCTTGGCGAGTTCGGAGTCGACCGTCGCCATGCGCGCGGCCGTGCCGTCGGACATCGCGGAGAGTTCGGCGGCGCGCCGCACCAGCGCTTCGCCCAGCGCGTCGAGCTTGGTCGCCGAACGATCGGCGGTTTCGGCGAGCGCGCTGGCGTTGCCGCGCAAGACCTCGGCGACCATCGACAACCGCGCTTCGGCGGCGTCGGCCGCCCCGCCCAGATCGACCGTGCGCTCGCGCAAGGCCTGGCCGACGGTCGAGATGCGCGCATTGGCCTGATCGACGGCGATCTGCAGATCGCCCGTGCGGCGGTGGAACGTTTCGCTCGCCTCGGCCATCAGCGCGCCGACCGAGCCCGCCGCGCGGTTCATGTCGGCCAAACGCTGGCGGAAGCTCTCTCCGCCCTCCTCCAGCCTGCCGGCGGCTTCCACCGCGTGGGTGGCGAGCGCTTGCAAGCGGCGCTCGGTCTCGGCGCCGGCCTCCGCGACTTTGGCGGTCGAGGTTTGCGCGACGTCGCGCATTTCGACCGCGCGGTCGCGGAAAGCGTCGGCGGTCGCGCGCAATTTGGCGGCCGCGTCGTCCGACGCGCGCGCCACGCTCGCGGTCTGGTGTTCGAGCTGGGCGCCCAGTTCGCCCGCCCGGCCCGAGGCGGTCTCCATCGTCTTGAGCAGCGACAGCGACTGATCGCGCAGGCCCGCGTCGATCGTGCCGACGCGCAAGGCCGCGCGATCGGCCGCCGCGTCGAGCTCGCCCGAACGCGCGCGCAAGGAATCCGAGTTCTCCTTGAGCTTCTGCGCCGCCGTGGCGGCGATCGACGCGAGCTCGCCCGATCGCTGTTCGAGCAACGCGGCCACTTCGTCCACCCGCGCGCGCGACGCGTGCGCGGAGGCGGCCAGCTCCTCGCTCTCGCGGCGCAAGGCGTCGCCCGCCCCGCCGATCGCCTTGACCGCCGCCGCCGAGGTTTCGTCGAGATCCCCGCCGCGCCGGCGCAAGGCCACGCCCGCTTCGTCCAGACGCGCGAGCGCGCGGTCGGCGGCTGCGTTGGTTTCGGCCGTGCGCTGGGCGATCGCCGCTTCGAGCAGCGACGCGCGATCCAGGCCCTGATTGGCGGCGTGGACGAGGCCGAGCGTCTCCTGGCGGAAGGCTTCGCCCGCTTCGCGCGCGCGCGCGGCCGCTTGGTCGGCCGAGAGCGTCAGCGCCGCGTTCTCGCGCTTGGCGACGTCCGATCCCGCCGCCATGCGTTCGGACGCGCGGTCGAGGGCGTGGGCCACCTCGTGGCTGTCGCGCGACAACGCCTCGGTCGAGGCGTCGAGACGGCGCACCACCGCCTGCATCTCGGCGTCGGCGTTCTGCGCGGTGGCGCGCACCGTGTCGCCCGAGGCGCGCATGCGCTCCTCGAGGCGATGCGTGGTCCCTTCGAGCTCGCGCGCGCGCGCATCGACGTCCTGGGCGGTCGCGGCCAAACGCGCTTGGGTATCGGCGGCCGTGGCGTCGAGGGCCGCCGTCTTCAGGCGCACGCTTTCGCCCGATCGGTCGAGCGCGCGGGCGGTGTCCAGCGCGGCTTCCGACAAAGCCGCCGTGCGCGCCGCGAGGGCGGCGCCCAAGGCTTCGAGCCGTTCGCCGGTGGCCGTATCGGTGGCCGCGAGTTCTTCGGTGCGTGCGCGCAGCGTGTCGGCATAGGAATCCGCACGCTCCATGCCGCGATCGGCGGCGCGCACCATCGCCAAAGTCTGGTCGCGGAACGCTTCGCCCGTCGCGCGCAAGCGCGCGCCGGCCTGATCGGCGGCGGTTCCGGTCTGCGTGGCTTCGCGCCGCACGACCTCGCCGGTGGCTTCCATTCGCGCCGCGGCGCGGTCGAGCGACGAAGCGACTTCGCGCGCGTCATCGCCGAGCGAGAGCGCGGTCGCGTCCAGGCGTTGCGTGGCCGCGGCCACGGCCGCTTCGGCTTCGCTGCCGCGCGCGCGCAAGGCTTCGGCCGTTTCGGCGAGCTTGTCTTGCGCGAGGGTCGCCGTCGCGTCGAGATCCTTGGCCTTGCGGTCCAGATCCGCGCTCGCGTCGCCCAGCCGCGCCATCGCGACTTCGCTCGCGCGCTCGATCGCGTCGGTCTTCAGGCGCACGCTTTCGCCCGAGGCGCCGAGCTTGTGCGCGACGTCCGACGCGGTGTCGCCCAAAGCGACCGCGCCCGCGCGGACATTGACGGCGAGCGCGTCGAGGCGCTGGGTGGCGCGTTCGGTGGCGCCCTCGATTTCGTCGGAGCGGCGCTTCAACGTCTCGCCCAGCTCTTCGGCGCGCGCCAGCGACAGCTCGGCGGCGTGCGTCAAATCCTGCGTGTGGACGCGGAAACCTTCGCCGGTCGCGCGCACGCGCTGTGCCGCCTGGTCGGCAGCGACCACGAGCTCGTCGGTGCGCCGGCGCGCGACTTCGGCGCCCGCGTCCACGCGCTGGGCGGCGCGATCGAGCGCATCCTGGCTCTTCTGGGTGGCCCCTTCGAGGGCGGCGTGCGAATCGCCCACGCGGCGATTGACGGCTTCGAGCTCCTCGGCGCGCACCCGCAACGTGGCGCCGGCCGCATCGACCGTGGCGCGCGCGCGCGCGGCCGCGTCGGCGAGCAAAGCGCTTTCCGACTGCAGACGCGATTCGGCCGCTTGCGCTTCGGCCGAGAGGGCGCCCGCCGTGCGCAGCAGCGTTTCGACCTCGCGGCCCAGACGCTGGCCCGCTTCGACGCCGGTGCGCCCGGCGGTCCCGGCGGCTTCGATCAAGCCGGCACCGTGGCGGCGCAAATCCTCGCCCAAGGCGGCCGCCTTGGCTTCGGCCGCTTCGCCCGCCAGCGCGAGATCGCGCGCGGCTTCGGAGAAGCTCGCATTCGCCGCCCCCACGCGCGCCAGCGCCTGGCCGGCCGCGTCGGCCAATTCGCGCGACTGGAGCTGGAACGTCTCGCCGGCCGCGCGCACGCGCGCGATCGAATGGTCGGACGCGGTGGCGAGCTCGTGGCTCTGCCGGCGCACGGCTTCGGTCGAAGCTTCGGTGCGCGCGGTCAGGCGTTCGAGCGTGCTTTGCATCGCGCGCGTTTCGCCGCCCAGCGTGGTCGCGACCTCGGCCATGCGGACCGAGGCTTGCGCCACGTCTTCGGTGCGCGAGCGGATGAGATCGCCCGCGACCACGATCTT
>JAMNXK010000315.1 GCA_023653245.1 Tagaea sp. | reverse complement strand
GCCCGTCGCACGATCTCGTATCGACCGCGCGGCGTCGTTGCGGCATTCTTGTGGATGTCCATTCGGGGGCTCCGGATGTGGGTTGAAGGCTTCGACACCCGTCAACCTCCCATCCCGCCCCCGGATGGACAACCTCTTGGCACTTCACAGCTAGCGCGGCGTTTGTGCGGGCCCTTGAACTTGATCCAGATAATTACTTTGCAATTGGAAGGCTGGCGTTCCTGCGCTACTTGAATCGGCTGCCAGGAGCGACACTCGACTCTTTGGTGAAAGATGCAGATCGAGCCGCCCGCCAGGGGGACCCCGTATCGGCCGCGCGGCTTGCTGATCTGTATCTAGGGCGAGGAGAGAACCTGACGAGACTTAAAGATTCTCGGCGTCACTTTGAGAGGGCAATAGAGCTGGGTTTTGATCATCTCCGCCCTGCATTGGACTATCTAGATTTGCTTGAGCGCCGGATTTCCGCATCCGAAGCATACTCAAGGCTTCGCAATCAAGAGGTTCAGGACTCGAAATACACATTTGCAACGATGCACCGACTGACTTGGCGACCGAGAGTCCTTCCGGAAGATGGTTCGGCGCCATACACCTGGGCTTACATCGCGATCATGGCTGCAGGGACCCGCAACATTCAAGAGAGCACGATGCTTAGAATAGATCCAAGCATGTTTCCGGAGGAGCAAGTGGAGCGATCCCGAAAGGATGCTCGCAAGTGGATTTGTGAGCGCGTGCTAAGTGGTCGCGGTCGGTGGCACTCGGCGTCGGCTCCTTGCTTCGAAGAAGGTATTGAGCACAGAGCATTTGGAAGATGCATTGAAGATCTTCTTGCGATTTCCGAGGCGTGTTCGACTTATGCCCTTTGGCGGCCTGCGAGCGAGTTCAGCTCGTCGAAGGCGCACCTGGAGTGTAGGCGATTCTATGCAACGGAGTTGGTTCGACTTCATAAAATCGAGCCGACGTTTTTCGATTCAGACTTGAGGTGACTTCATGTCGGATGAGTCTGCTTCAATTTTCTGAGGTGCTTAGAGATGGAATTTTGCCAACACTGATTTTTGACGGACAGCTTGGGGCGGCGGCTCGTGCAAATGCTGCTCAAGATCGGTGGTTTTTCCTTTTTCGCTGACGTAAACGCGCTCGAAGAGCGGGAGGCGGATTATGGTGTCGGTTCTCGAAGGAATGAGGCTATCGGGCGCGCGGCGGCACTGTTGCGCCGCCCCCGATGATCCAAAGAGTAAGAGCCGTTGGATGAATACGGACGGCTCGAATCGTCCGGCACCCTACGGCCCGCATATGCTGATCGGGATGTTGTGCTTCTTTGTCGTTATGATCACATGGTCGCTATTGGATGGCGAATCAGCCGCCAAGTTCATGGAGGTTGTCTTTACCAATGGGCTTTTTAAAGTATTGAACATACCTTTCGATGTTATTGATTGGCTGTTTAGACAATTCGGTTGAATTTGGGAGGCCCGCAACGACAGCCGCAACGACGCGCGTTGGACGTTCTCGGCAGGCCGCTCAGCGCGCGTCGCGCTGGCGGCGGTTCCAGGCGAGCTGGTCGGGCGAGAGCTGGAAGCCGATCATGATGCGATAGGCCGGCCCGTCGAAATTCGAGCGCAACGGGATGCGCGGCTCCAATTCGTCCACCCGGCCGACGCGCGTGCGGTTGTCGGGGAAGTCGAAGCGCGCTTCGAAATACTCCTTGGCGACGATGTTCTGATCGCCGTCCAGCACC
This sequence comes from Tagaea sp., assembly GCA_023653245.1. The sequence continues at coordinate 2,407 of JAMNXK010000315.1, read as the reverse complement.
GCCACGAAATACGGCAACGCCGCGCGCCGGGCGCGATCGGCCGGCCCGCGCTCGGCGGCGATGGCGATTTGCAGGTCGAGCGTCACGCCGGGCGGGCGCCGGGCGGCCGCGTATTCGCAAGTGACGGCCACTTCGACGATCTGCGCTTGGGTCACCACGTCGGTCAGGTCGCGCCCCGGCCCGTCGCGGAACAGGACCATGACGTTGGCGTCGGGCACGATGCCCGCGCGCGGGCAAATCGCCGCCGTCTTGTCTTCCTGCGCGGTGCAGGCCGCCAGCGCCATTCCGGCCGCCGCGAGGAGGAGCAGTCGCACGCTCAGAGCGCCTTATGCGCGCCGTCGCACAGCGGCTGGTTCTTCGTCGCCTTGCAGCCGCAGAAGAACAATTTCTTGGCCTCGGCGGCCTCGTACTTCATCGGCTGCAGGCCCGATCCCGAGTGCGAACCGTCGCAAAAGGGCTGTTTCTTGGACTTGCCGCAGGTGCACCACCAATAGGTCTTCCCCGCCTCGACATCGACGGGATAGGGGGCTTTCTGGGCGACGACGGGTGTGGTCATAGGCAGTGCCTCGGCGGGTTCGAACTTGCGTGGAATCGCGGCGCGACTCCGGTATATCTCGGGGCCACATTAGGATTTCCCCCATGGCCGCACAAGCGCCCCTGAAGATTCTGCTGGCCGGCCCGCGCGGCTTTTGCGCGGGCGTCGATCGGGCGATTTTGATCGTGGAGAAGGCGCTCGAGAAATACGGCGCGCCGGTCTATGTGCGCCACGAGATCGTCCATAACCGCTTCGTCGTCGAGAGCCTGGAAAAGAAGGGCGCGGTGTTCGTCGCCGAGCTCGACCAGGTGCCGACCGATCGACCGGTCGTGTTCTCCGCCCATGGCGTGCCCAAATCGGTCCCCGCCGAGGCCGAGCGGCGGAACATGCTCTATGTCGATGCGACCTGCCCCTTGGTCAGCAAGGTCCACAGCGAAGCCGAGCATCACCGCAAGTCCGGCCGGCACATCGTGCTGATCGGGCACGCCGGCCATCCCGAAGTCGTCGGCACGATGGGCCAGCTGCCCGAGGGCGCGATCACCCTGGTCGAGGACGTCGCACAGGCGGCCCGCGTGACCTTGCCCGCGGGGCCCTTGGCCTACGCGACCCAAACCACGCTGTCGGTCGACGACACCGCCGACATCGTCGCCGAGCTCCTGCGCCGCTTCCCCGCGATGACGCCGCCGCGCAAGGACGACATCTGCTACGCCACCACCAACCGTCAGGCGGCGGTCAAGGCGATCGCGTCGCGCGCCGACGCCTTCCTGGTGCTGGGCTCGACCAAATCCTCGAACTCGTTGCGTCTGGTCGAGGTGGCCAAGCGATCGGGCTGTGCCAACGCTAGGCTGGTCGCCACCGCGCGCGACGTCGATTGGGACTCGCTGGCGGGCGCGCGCACGCTGGGGATTTCGGCGGGCGCCTCGGCCCCCGAAATCCTGGTGCAGGAAACGATCGCGGCGGCGCGCGCGCGCTTCGACGTGACGGTCGAGGAAGTGGTGACCGCGACCGAGGACGTGAAGTTCAACCTGCCGCGCGCGCTGGAAGCGGTCTGATGGCCGTCTATACCGACGTCGACGATCAGGCCCTCGCCCGCTTCCTGGCCGCTTACGACATCGGCGCGCTGGTCGCCTATCGCGGCATCGCCGAGGGCGTGGAGAACTCGAATTTCGTGCTCGAAACCCAGGCGGGGCAGTTCATCCTCACGCTCTACGAAAAGCGCGTGAAGCCCGAAGATCTGCCCTTCTTCCTCGGGCTCATGGATCATCTCGCCGCCAAGGGCCTGGCCTGCCCGACGCCGATCCACCGCAAGGACGGCGCGGTCTTGGGCGAACTCTGCGGCCGGCCGGCGGCGATCGTGAGTTTCTTGAAGGGCGTGTGGCCGCGCAAGATCGAGATCGGCCATTGCGGCCCCGTCGGCGAAGCGCTCGCGCGGCTGCACGTCGCGGGCGCCGATTTCAAGATCCGCCGCGACAACGCGCTCGGGCCCGCGGGCTGGCGGCCCTTGGCGGATGCGTGCGGCGCGCGCGCGGACGAGGTCGAAGCGGGCTTGGCGGGCGAGATCGCCGCCGAGCTCGACTTCCTCGGCCATGCCTGGCCGAAGGACCTGCCGCAGGGCGTGATCCACGCCGACCTGTTTCCCGACAACGTGTTCTTCCTCGACGGGCGTTTCTCGGGGATGATCGATTTCTACTTCGCGTGCAACGACACGCTCGTCTACGACCTCGCCATCTGCCTCAATTGCTGGTGCTTCGAGCCGGACGGTTCGTTCAACGCCACCAAAGCGCGCCGCCTGGTCGCGGGCTATGCGAGCGTGCGCGCGCTGTCGGACGCCGAAACCCAAGCGCTGCCGCTGCTGGCGCGCGGCTCGGCGCT
>JAMNXK010000314.1 GCA_023653245.1 Tagaea sp. | reverse complement strand
TGCGCGTGGCGCGCCTGGCCGGTGCGACCGCGCCGACTTGGCTGGCCGCCAGGGTCAGGCGCTTGGCGTGAAAGGCGCCGCCGAGCGGGGCGGGCACCATGCCGTCGCCGTACCACGACAGCTCGACGATGGTCGCTTCGAATCCGGCGACGGCGATGGCGGTGGCCAGGCCTTGCGCCGTGCCGCTGGCGTGGAACACGAGATCGCGGTTCTCGGCCGAAGCCGCGACGCGCAAGCCCTGGGCGCGCGCGCGCGCTTCGGCATGCGGATCGACGCCGACGAGATCGACACCCGGCACGCGCGCAACGAGCTTGGCCACGCACAGCCCGACCGCACCCAGGCCGATCACCGCCACCCGATCGCCCACGCGAACGGGATGGTCCCACAACGCGTTGATCGCGGTTTCGAGATGGGCGGCAAGGGGAGCGGCTTCGTCGGGCACGCCATCGGGGATCGGCACGCAAGAAGCTTCGGGCGCGTCGAACATGTCTTGATGCGGATGAAGGACGAAGACGCGCGCGCCGATACCCGCGCCCTCGACGATGCGCCCGACCGCGCAATAGCCGTATTTCACCGGAAACGGAAACGCGCCGCCCTGGAACGGGGCGCGCATACGGTCGTATTCGCTCGGCGGCACGCGTCCCGACCAGACCAAACGCTCGGTGCCCCGGCTGATCCCCGAATAGCGGGTCTTCACCCGGACATGGCCGGGTGCAAGCGCGCCCAGCGGCGTCTCGCGCAAGGCGCCGCGTCCGGCGTCTTCGATCCAGAAACTAGTCGCCAAGGCGGCACTCGAACAGCGTGTCCGCACCGAGCGAAACGCGCCGCGTGGGCGGGCGCAGCGCGTCGGCCAGCGTTTCGATGGGCGGCAGCGCGATCGACGGGCGGCCCGAGCCGATGACGATGGGGGCGATGGCGAGCTGCAGGCGATCCACACGCTTGGCTTCGAGGAAGCGCGACACGGTCTGGCCCCCGCCTTCGACCAGCAACAGGCGGCATCCGCGCTTCGCCAGGGTATCGAGCGCCGCCGCGATCGACACGCGCCCGTCGGCGTCGCGGGCGATGGTGGCGATCTCGGCGCGACCGGCGGGCGCGTCGGCCGCGCCCGTGCCGCGCAAGACGAGCGTCGGTGCGGTTTTGTCGCGGAACACCGCGCGATCGGCGGGTGCTCGCGCATCCGGATCGAAGACGACGCGCAAGGGCGAAGCGCCTTCGCAGCGCCGCACGGTCAGGCGCGGATCGTCGAGCGCCACGGTGCCCGCACCCACCAGCACGGCGTCGCACAGGGCGCGCATGCGGTGCAGATGCACCAGTGCGGCGTCGCAATTCACGAAGTGCGAGTGGCCGGAGAGCGTGGCGATGCGCCCGTCCAGGCTTTGGCCCAGCAGCGCCACCACGATCGGGCGCGTGCCGCGCGTGCGCGCGGCGAGCAGCGGCAGATAGAGCTCGAATACCGCTTCGGCTTCCTGCGTCAGGGGCCCGGCGCATTGCCAGCCGCCGTCGTCGGCCACGGCGAGCGGGCCGTGGCGTCCCGCCCCGCCGAGGCGCGCGGCCAGCACCAAGCGCCACGCCTCGATCTCGTCGAGGCGGCGCGGGGCCGGGCGGATTTCGAATTGCGGTACCGGGATCATGCGACCTTTTGGCGACCTATCGAACCTTATCGCGTTCCGGTGCGATAGCCCCAATTGAGTAACGCGACCGCGACGGGGACCCAGGCGAAACCCGCCACGACGTAGTAGACGAGGTCCGCCGCCCAATGCTCGGGCAAGTAATCGCCCAAAGAGACCGCCGCCATGGCGTAGACGGCCAAGAAAACGAGCAAACCGACGAAAGCGAGGCTGGAGCGGGCGGTGGGCATGGCCGTATAGATGGCCCGGAAGCCCCGGATGTCCAGCCCGAACGAGCCCCTCGCGCGCTATTACGACCGCCTGGCGCGCTATACGCGCCTGGCGCGCCGTTTCGGCTGGGGCGGTGGCGATCGGGACGCCGCCGTGCGCCGATCCTTGATCGGGGCGGACGGGCGCGCCTCGCCGCGCACGACCGAAAATCTTGTCGCCGAGGCGGCCGGTGCCGCGAAGGCGCCGCGCATTCTCGATGCGGGCTGCGGCTTGGGCGGGCTGGGCCTCGCGCTGCTCGCCCGATTTGGCGGTACGCTCGACGGGATCTCCCTCTCGCCCGCCCAGATCGAACGCGCGCGCGCGGAAGCGGCAAGGCGCGGTCTCGCGGCGCGATTCCGGGTCGCGAGCTACGACGATCCCTTGGACGGCACCTACGACCTCGTCGTCGCGGTCGAAGCCTTGGCCCATTCGCCCGATCTCGCGCGGAGCCTCGCCAATCTGGCGCGGGGATTGGCGCCGGGCGGGAAGTTGATCGCGGTCGACGACGTCCGTGCCTGCCCCGAAGGCGATCCCGATGCGCAAGCCTTCGTCGCCGGCTGGCGCGTGCCGAGCTTCGTGGACGAAGCGACGTGGCGCGCGGGCTTCGCGGCCGCCGGTTTGCGTCTGGATCGCATCGACGATCTTTCCGATCGTCTCGTTCATCGCGATCCGAAAGCGCGCGCGCGGTTGGCACGCTGGAACCGCCGCGCGCATCGCTTCGTGCCGCCTTTGCGCGCGCTGATGGACTCGCATTGGGGCGGGCTGGCGCTCGAACGGCTGCACGCGCGCAAGGCCGCGCGCTACGCGCTGTTCGCCGCTTCGCTATAGTCCCGATATGCCGATTCGCGAGCGTGCGCCCAAGCCGACCGACACCGCCGAGACGGCGGCGTTGCAAGCGCTCGGCTTCGTCGCGGGCGACGAAGACGTGCTGGCAAGGTTCATGGCGCTCGCGGGCGTGTCGGTGGACGAGCTCAAGGCGCGGGCGGCCGACACGGCGTTTCTGGGCGGCGTGCTCGATTTCGTGCTCGAAGACGAAAAGCTGCTGCTCGAATTCTGCGAAGCGAGCGGCTTGAAGCCCGCCGCGATCGCAAGGCTGCGCGCCGATCTGCCCGGCGCGCCGGTCTGGGAATGAGCGGCGTTCTGCCCATCGAGGCGGCTTTGCCCGAATTGCTCGCCGCCCTCGACGCCAATCCCAACGCCGTGCTCGAAGCCCCGCCGGGTGTGGGCAAAACCACGCGCGTGCCGCTCGCGTTGCTCGACCGGCCCTGGACCAAGGGCGGAAAAATCCTGGTGCTGGAGCCACGGCGCATCGCCGCGCGCGCGGCGGCACGGCGCATGGCGCAGATGCGCGGCGAGGCGGTGGGCGAAATCGTCGGCTATCGCGTGCGGCTCGATTCGCGCGTGGGCCCCAAGACCCGCATCGAAGTCGTCACCGATGGTCTGTTCGCGCGGCGCATCCAGAACGATCCCGCCCTCGACGGCGTGGCGGCTTTGCTGTTCGACGAGTTCCACGAGCGCGGGCTGGAGAGCGACCTAGGCCTGGCGCTCGCGCTCGAAGCGCAGAAGGCGTTGCGCCCCGATCTGCGCATCCTCGCGATGTCGGCCACGCTCGACGGGGTGGCGGTGGCCAAGCTGTTGGGCGACGCGGCGGTCGTCCGTTCGCCGGGCCGCGCTTTTCCGGTGGCGATCGAATGGCAAGACCGGCCGGAAGATCGCGCGCTGCTCGACGCGCTGGCGCGCACCGTGCGCCGCGCGCTCGCGCAAGCCCCGGGCGATGCGCTCGTGTTCCTGCCCGGTGTGGCGGAGATCCGCCGCACCGCCGAGCGGCTCGACGGGCTCGGGCCGAACGTCGATGTCGTCCCGCTCTATGGCGACCTCACGGCCGAGCAGCAGGATCGCGCCATCCGCCCGAGCGCCGCCGGACGGCGCAAGGTCGTGCTCGCGACTTCGATCGCCGAGACGAGCCTGACCATCGAAGGCACCACCATCGTGGTCGATGGCGGCTTGAAGCGCGCGCCACGCTTCGATCCGCGCACGGGCATGTCGAAGCTCGAAACCTTGCGCGTGAGCCAAGCCTCGGCCGAGCAGCGCGCGGGTCGCGCGGGCCGCACCGCGCCGGGAATCTGCTTCCGGCTGTGGAGCGAGGCCGAGCATCGCCAGCTCGCGCGCTACGACCGGCCGGAGATCGTCGATGCGGATCTCGCCCCTCTGGCGCTCGAACTCGCGGCGTGGGGCAATGGCGATCCGTCGGCCTTGGCGCTGCTCGATCCGCC
>JAMNXK010000313.1 GCA_023653245.1 Tagaea sp. | reverse complement strand
TCCACCACGCGCGCCTCGATCTTGAAGCCGCGCTTGTCGGCGGCTTGGGCGAGGGCCGCGCCGACCGCCGGCTCGTCGAGTTCGAGCGCCGTGCCGCAGGATTTGCAGATCAGGAATTGCGAGGCGTGACGCTCGCCCGGATGCGCGCAGCCGACATAGGCGTTGAGCGATTCGATGCGATGCACGAGCCCGGCCCCCATCAGGAACTCGAGCGCGCGATAGACCGTGGGCGGTGCGGCCGAGCGGCCGTCGGACTTGAGGCGCTCGAGGACCGCATAGGCGCCGATCGGGCGATGGCTGTCCCACACGAGCTCGAGCACGCGGCCGCGAAGTTCCGTGAAACGTTCGCCGCGCTTGGCGCAGAGTTCGCGCGCGGCGGTCAGCGCGTCGGCGACGCATTTGGCGTGGTCGTGGTCGTGAGTATGCGCATGGGCGGCGTTCGACGACATTTCGGACTCGACCTCTCGATAACGCTATAGTATAGCGCGATTGCTGGATCACTTCGACCCATTGGACTGGCTACCCCACCAACCGTAAACATTTCGTCATTCCCCTGCCGGAAGGTCAATTCCTTAATGAGTTTCAGGACGTTAATTGTCGCATTATCCATTCTTATGGCGATGCCTGCGCACGCCGAACCGAAGATTGTGACAAGCTTTCCGCTGCTCCAATCCTTGACCGCCGCAGTCGCCGGAACGGTGCCGGAAACGCTGGTCAAGGGCGGCGGATCGCCCCACACCTATGCGATGCGCCCGTCGGACGCGCGCGCCCTCGAACAAGCCGATCTCGTCGTGTGGATCGGGCCGGGTTACGAAAGTTTCCTCGAACGGCCGGTGGCGGCCCTCGCGGGTCGCGCCCGCTCGCTGGTCTTGGCCCAGGCGCCGGGCGTGACGACGCGCAACGCGCGCTCCGGCGGCGTCTGGGACACCCACGATCACGGACATGGGCATAGCCACGCCAAGCGCGGGCCCGAGATCGACGGGCATATGTTCCTCGACCCGGCGAACGCCGCGGCTTTCGCGCGCGCGATCGGCGCCACCTTGGCCGAGATCGATCCGGCCAATGCCGAGCGCTACCGCGCCAACGCGACGGCGCTCGAAGCCAAGCTCGACAAGCTCGACGCCGAGCTGGGCGCCGTCTTGCGCCCGCTCGCCGGCAAACCGTTCATCGTGTTCCACGACTCGATCCAGTATCTGGAGCGGCGCTACGGCCTGACGCCCGCGGGCTCGATCACCGTCAGCCCCGAGCGCCGGCCGAGCGCCCAGCGCCTGCAGCGTTTGCGCGAGCGCATCGTGCGCGCCAACACGATCTGCGTGTTCGCCGAACCGCAATTCGACGCCGCACTCGTGCGCACGGTCGTCGAAGGCACGCGCGCGCGCACCGGAACGCTCGACTATGTCGGCGCCGAAAAAGCGCCCGGCCCCGATCTCTATTTCAACGTGATGCGCGGCCTCGCGCAGGACCTTTCTTCCTGTCTTTCGGCTTCGGGCTGAGCGACAGAGCGGCGTGCTCGATCGTCTTGCGCATGAGCGTGGGCAAGGCGACCGCATCGAGATCGTCGAGCCCGACCCAGCGCCCGCCTTGCGGATCGCGCGCTTTGGTCCGCCCGATCCAAACTTCGAATTCGAGCTCGAAATGCGTGAAGCCGTGGCGCACAGCACCCGGCGCTTTGCGCCACGCGATCGGCAAGGGTGCCGCGCGGCGCGCTTGGGCTTCGTCGGGCTTGCCGGGTTGCCACGCGCTCGACGGCACTTCGAACATGCCGCCGAGCAGCCCGCTCTCGGGGCGTTTGCGCAGCCACACCGCCCCCTCGCCGTCGAACAACACGAACGCGATGGCGCGTTTGAAGGGCCGTTTGGCCTTGGCTTTGCGCTTGGGATAGCTCTCCGGGTCGCCCGCCGCGCGCGCGCGGCAGGCGAGTTTCCACGGGCACAGCAGGCATTGCGGATTGCGCGGCGCGCAGATCGTCGCGCCGAGATCCATCGTCGCCTGGGCGAAATCCCCGGGCCGCTTTTCGGGCACCAGCGTCGCCACCGCGGCGCGGATTTCGGCCTTCGCTTTGGGCAGCGGCGTGTCGATCGCGAAGACGCGCGCGATCACGCGCTCCACATTGCCGTCGACCACCGCGGCTTGCCGGTCGAAGGCGATCGCCGCCACCGCGGCGGCCGTATAAGGCCCCACCCCCGGCAGCGCGCGCAGACCTTCTTCGGTGTCCGGAAAGACGCCGCCCAATTCCTCGGCCACGTGTTTGGCGCAAGCGTGCAGGTTGCGCGCGCGCGCGTAGTAGCCGAGCCCCGCCCACGCGGCGAGCACGTCGTCGCGCTCGGCGCGCGCCAGCGCCGTCACGTCGGGCCAGCGCGCCAAGAACGTGGCGTAATAGGGCCCGACGGTCGCGACCGTGGTCTGCTGGAGCATGATCTCCGCCAGCCACACGCGATAGGGATCGGGCAACGCCGGGCCGCGCGCGCGCCAGGGCAGCACGCGGGCGTGGCGGTCGTACCAAGCGAGCAGAGACGTGGCGAGGGCGGTGGACATGGCCGGATCGTAGCGTATCTTCGCGTCATGGCCTTGAAAGCGATCGCCGCCCAAGTTCCGCGCATGACCCGCGAGGCGCTCAAGCGCCGCGGGGCGGCGTTCGCCACGCTGGTCGCCGAATGGCCGAACATCGTCGGGCACGAGATCGCCGCGTACTGCCTGCCCGAGAAACTCTCCGCCCCGCCGGCACCGCCCAAGGGCGTGGACGCCAAACGCGCCGCCGGCACGCTGTCGATGCGCGTGGGCTCGGGCATGGCGATGGAGCTGCAGCATCTCGCCCCGCAGCTGATCGAGCGGATCAACGCCTTCGTCGGCTATCGCGCGGTCGAGCGCTTGCGCTTCGTCCAAGGGCCGCTGCCGGGAGCGGCGGCACCCCTGGCCCCGCCGCCCCCGCCGCTGACCCCGGCCGAGGCCGCGCGACTCGATACCCTGGTGGAGCCGGTGGCCGATCCCGAACTGCGCCAATCCTTGCGCCGGCTGGGCGACGGCATGCTGCGCGGCCGCCGCCGAAAAGCCTAGATTTCAGGCCAGCATAGCCCCACTTATCCCCAGCGAATCCCGGGTCTTGTGACGGGGGTCCTGGGTCGGTACGATCACAACATCTTGTGGGTTGGGACATGAACCTTAAGCAAATATCGATTCTCGTGGCCGTTCTGGCGGTTTTCGGCGTGGGTGCGGGGGTGTATTTCACCCAGACGCCGAAACCCACCGCCACGCCCGGCGCGCCTGCGACGGCGAGCGCGCCGGCCGGCACCGCGCGCGCGGTGCCGCAGACCCCGATTCCGGGGCCGCGGCTGGAGGGGCTGGACTTCGTCATGGGCCATCCCGACGCGCCGGTGACGCTCATCGAATACGCCTCGCTGACCTGCCCGCATTGCCAGCGTTTGCATGTCGACGTCATGCCGCGCCTCAAGGCCGAATACATCGATACCGGCCGGGTGCGCCTGGTGTTCCGCGACTTCCCGCTCGACCGCATGGCGCTGAACGCGCACATGCTGGCGCGCTGCGCGGGGCCCGAGCGCTTCTTCGCCTATCTCGACGTGTTCTTCGGCCAGCTGCAGAGCTGGACCTCGGGCTCGCCCGAGCAGATGACCCAATCGCTGCGCCGCCTCGCGCGTTTGGGCGGCATGTCCGACGCGCAGATGGACCAATGCCTCGCCGACCCGAGCGTGCAGGCGGCGGTGCTCAACCAAACCATGATCGGCGAGCGCGAGCACCGCGTGCAAGCCACGCCCACGCTCGTGGTCAACGGCACCGTCCATCGCGGCGGCATGAGCTTCGACGAACTCGACCGCGTTCTGCGCCCGCTGGCCGGACCGCGCTAAGCGACCAAGGGGAAGAAGATGCAATTCGCCAAGCTGCGCCTGTCCGGGTTCAAGTCGTTCGTCGAACCGACCGAGTTCGCGATCGAGCCGGGTTTGACGGGCGTCGTCGGCCCCAATGGCTGCGGCAAGTCCAATCTGGTCGAAGCCTTGCGCTGGGTGATGGGCGAAACGCGCGTCAAGCAGCTGCGCGGCGGCGAGATGGACGACGTGATCTTCGCCGGCACGACCAGCCGGCCGGCGCGCAACGTCGCGGAAGTGTCGCTGCATGTCGAGAACGGCGAGCGCAAGGCGCCCGCCGCCTA
>JAMNXK010000312.1 GCA_023653245.1 Tagaea sp. | reverse complement strand
CCCGGCTCGCGGTGATGCACGCCCAAGGCCTTGCCCGCCGGTTGCGGGGCGGGCTGCAACGCCAAGGCCAGGGTGTGACCGGCGACGGCGATGGTCACCACCACGCCCATGGCGAAAGCGGCCTGACGGAAAGCCCGGACGAGGCTGGCCGCGGGGGAAGCGAGATAGGCGTAGAGCATGGCGGGTCTCCGAAGGAACTCCCGATGTGCTCGGGAATGTTCGAAGACTACGCGCGTGCCGCCAACCCCGCAGTGACCGGGGTCACAGGGATATCAGCGCTGGGCGGCGGGGAACGCGGCCGCCGGCAAATCCATCGCGCGCACGACCACGCGCGCGATCTGGCGGCCCAGGCAATCGTACAGCGCGTCGGCGACCTTGGTCATTTCGGCGCGCGGCACGTTCTCGAGTTTCATCGCCCCGCTCTCGACCCAGTGGCGCATCGCCTCGTAGCGCGGGAACACCAGCACGTCGCGGCGCAAACCCGCCTGGTTCATCGCGTCGATATAGGGCTGGAAGGCGATCAGGCGCACCGTGTCGCGCGCGTATTGCGGCGTGACCAGCACCGTCTCGGCGTTGATCGCGGCGATTTCGGCGATGCCGGTCTCCAAATGCTCGGCGAAACCGTCGACTTCGACCGTGCGCACGGCGTCGGCGGTGCCGGTCTCCCAGATCACCAGATCCGGGCGCACGGCCAGCACGTCGGCGCGCAAGCGCTTGACCATTTGTTCCGCGCTCTCGCGCGGCTTGGCGCGATTGTGGACCTCGAGATGCAGATCGGGCAGGCGGCGGCGCAGATCGGCCTCGAAGCGCGCGGGCCAGGCCGCGGCGGGCCCCGACGCGCCCATCCCTTGGGTCGAGGACGAGCCGATCGCCACCACGACCAGGCGCTTGCTCTCTCGGACCTTCTTGGCGGCCAGCGGCAGGCGGCTTTCGTCGACGAACACCGCGCGCGGCACGCGGCAGAACTCGGGCATCTCGCCGGGTCCGCCGGTCAGTCCGCCGGGCGTTTGGGCGAACGCCGCCGGCGCGGCCAGCAATCCGGCCGCCAACGCCATCCCCCGGATCCCCCCGAACCCCAGTGCGGCCATGTTCAATCCTTCGCACCCGAGCGGGCGCGTGCCCGGCCTTTGTACCACGAAAAGAGTTTCGCGAGGACCAGCAACAGGAAAGCCCCCGCCGCCGTGACGATCGCCTGGTTGACGAGCGTACCGCCGTATTCCACCAGCAGCGCGTGGCCGAGCACGGACAGGAAGATGCCGACGCAGAAGATCGGCAGCGAGTTCACGCCGCAGCGCTCGATGGCGCGCACCCAGCGCGTCTCCATCCAGGCCGCACCGCGCGGCACCAGGCGCACCGTGACGACCACGAGCGCCAAAAGGCTGAGCAAGCGCAGCGGGCCTTGATTGGTCTTGTCGGCGAACTGGAACACGATCTCGGCGAAGGCCGGCGGCACGACGTCGAAGTAGTAGCCGATCGACACCCAGGTGCGGATCGGGATCGTCACGATCAGGAACGCGAGCGACGCGCGGAACAGCAACTCGGGCGTGGCGACGGGCGCATGCGCCACGCCCGCGCGCCAGCCGCAAGCGATGCCGATCACGAACAGGAATTGCCAGGCGAAGGGGTTGAAGAACCAAACGCCTTCGGGATAGGCGGGCAGGTTCCAGCCGAACAGCGGCACGCTCGCATAGACGAGCGCCGAGACCGCGAGCATCGCCGGCCCCAGGCGCGGGATCGCGGGCAGCGCCAGCGCGAAGCCGAGCAGCAGCGCGATGTAGAGCGGCAGGATGTTCATGAACAGCGGCTGATGGGCGAGCAGCAGCGCCTGCACGATCGCCACATGCGGCCGATCGAGGAAGGCGGCGATCTGCATTTCCTCGATGAACAGCGGATTGTCGAAGCTCTGCGCGGTCCAGGCGACCTGGGCCGTGTAGATCACGAACAGGAAGATATGCGCGACGTAGAGCGTCCAAACCCGCGCGAGGACCTGGGTCATCGCGAACAAATTCCCTTCGCCGCCCGCGCGGCGGCCGAACACCACCGCGGCCGCGTAGCCCGACAGGAAGACGAAAATCTCGGCCGCGTCGCAGAACAGGAAGTTCGACAGCGTCAGGAACGAGAACGCGTTCTCGGGAATGTGGTTGACGAAGATGAACAGCAGCCCGAGGCCGCGGAAGAAATCGAGCCGACGGTCGCGGCCCGGCTTGGTCGCCATCATCGCGTCAATTCGGCTTGGGCGGCGTCGCGGCGCTCTCGGCCGAGTTGAAGATGAACCGGCCGAGCAGCTGCACGATATTCACCGGCGACTGGGTGTGGCGGATCTCGCCGCCGGCGGCGAGCATGCGCTCCTCCGCCCCCGGCGACAGCGCGATATAGGTGCCGCCGAGCAGCCCTTCGCTGGTGATCTGGGCCGAGGTGTCGCGCGGCAACTTGATATGCGCGTCGATCGACAGCGTGAGCACCGCTTCGTAGGTCTGCGGATCGAGCGCTTGGCCCACGACCGAGCCGATCTTGATGCCGGCGAGCTTCACGTCCGTGCCCAGGCGCACGCCGTCGATGGTCTGGAACTTGGCCGTGACCGCGTAGCCGCGCACGGGGCGGATATCGGCGGTCGAATAGGCGAAGACGACGAACATGCCGGCGACGACCAGCACGACGGCACCCATCAGGGTTTCGACAAGATTCTTGCCCATCTTCCTCGACTCGCGTTGACGCCCGCCAAATGTGGGGGCGAATCAGCCCGGCGTCCAGGGCTCGTAATCGCCCGTCGCCTTGGCGCGTTGCCCGCCTTGGAAATCGTGGCCCGGCGGCCGGTAGGCCTGCGGCGAGCCGGTCAAATTTGGCTGATGGGGCTTCTGCCAGACTTTGCGCGTCGGCAGACCTTCGGGCGGCGGCGGATCGACCGACAGATGATGCAGCCAGGCATGCCAGTCGGGCGGGACTTTGGTGGCTTCCGCGTCGCCTTCGTAGATCACCCAGCGCATTTCGCGCCGCGCGCGCAGCTGGCCCTTCTTGTCGCGGTAATAGCGGTTGCCGAACTCGTCGCGGCCCACTTCCGCGCCGCGCAGCCACGTATAAATCCTTGTGCCGATAGTCATATCCGCCCAGCCCCTGTTGCGCTCGCGACTATTGCACGGCCCCGCCGAGTCGTCCAGATTGCGCCGGACTTCGTCCCCCCGCTTTGGACCGCCCCATCGCCTATGCCCGATTTCTGGCGCCACTCCGGCTATCACCTGCTCGACGCCCGGCCCGGCCCGCCCAAGCGCCTGGGCGTGACCAACGGATTCTTGCGCGCCTATCTGATGCGCCCCGAGATCCGGCCGGTGGCCGAATCCTGCGCGGCCGAGCGCGCGCTGCACGCGCGCCTGCTCGACGAGCCGCGCGCGAAGATCTCCGGCGCCGAGCTGGGCGCGCTCGCCGATCCGGACATGCGCGACAATTACGCGCTGCTGCTCGCCTTTCGCGATCGCCTGATCGGCGCGGGCACGATCGAGGACGCCTATCTCGGCCTGTTCGCCGCACCGCCCGAAAAAGGCAAGCCGCCGATCCCGCCTTTGTTCCTCGACCAGCTCGTCCACGTGATTTTGCGCCACGCGCTCGACGGGATCGAAGATCCGATGCGCGCGCGCGCCGCCGAACTCCTGTTCCGCAGCCAGCGCGCCACGATCGACGACGGCCGCGTCATGGCCGCGGACGAAGAGATCGTCGAGATGCACGCCGCGCGCGCGGCCGCGGGCGACACGGGCCTGGGCAAGATCGGCGAGCTGCTGGCCGAAGCCAGCATGCCCGTGCGCTCGATCGAGCTCGACGTGATGACCGAGGCCAATGCGGGCGCCTATTGGGGCCGCGACGAGGCCCACGATCTGGTGATCGAACTCACGTTCGGCCGCGCGGGCCTCGACGCGCTGGCGCGCGTGCTCGAAGCGTGGATCGCGCATTTCCTGGGCCTGGGGACGTCGATCCAACCGATGGTCCAGATCAAGGACGAGCGCTGGGTCTGGCATGTCGGACTCGACGCCGAAGCGACGGCGATCATGAACGATCTCTATCGCGGCCAGGAGGTCGACGAAGAACGCCTGAAGCGCATCGTGGCGCTGTTCCGGCTCGATTTCGCCGATCCCAGCGCGATGCGCGCGGATATCGCCGGGCGGCCGGTCTATCT
>JAMNXK010000311.1 GCA_023653245.1 Tagaea sp. | reverse complement strand
TCTACGAAGGCGGAACGACGGCCAATCCCGACCGGCCGCGCAAGCATTCGGGCGGCGTGTGCCGCACGCTGGCCGATTATCGCCGCCGCCACGCGCTCTACCGTCTCGACCCGGATCTGCGCGCGGCGCACGAAGCCGTGCCCTTCGTGATGTCCTTCGACGACCACGAGATCGTCGACAATTGGGCCGCGGATTTCCACCGCCAAGACGATCCCGCGGCCTTGCGCGCGCGCAAAACGGCGGCGCTGAAAGCGTGGTACGAGCACATGCCCGTGCCCGCATCGATGCGCCCGCGCGGGGATGCGATCGGCGCCTATCGCGGTCTCGCTTTCGGCGATTTGCTCGATCTGCCGGTGCGCGATACGCGCCAGTACCGCACGCGCCAGCCTTGCGGCGACGGCAGCCAGGCGCGCTGCGCGGACGTCTTCGATCCGCGCGCCACGCTGCTCGGCGCGCGCCAGCACGCGTGGCTGGCCGAGCGCCTGCGCCGTTCGACGGCGCGCTGGACCGGAATCGCGCAGCAAGTGCTCGCCATGCGCGTGGATTTCGGCCTCAAGCGCCACAATCTCGACGCCTGGGACGGCTACGAGGCCTCGCGCGGCGCGCTGCACGCCGCGCTGGCGCATCGGCCCGCGGGCTCGGCCGCGATCCTCAGCGGCGACGCGCATCGCTTCTATGTGGGCGACCTCCATCGGGACGAGGATCCGAAGTCGCCGATCCTCGCCTCGGAGTTTCTGGGCACGTCGATCAGCTCGGGCGGCGACGTGAGCGAGCAGCCGGGTCATGTCGCGGCCTTGCTGCGCGACAACCCGCATGTGAAGCATTTCTCGGACGCGCGCGGCTACATCGCCCACGACCTGACGCCGACGCGCTGGCTGGCCGAGCTGCGCGCGGTCGACTACGTGTCGCGCCCGGGGGCGCCCGAACGCGGCCATGCCCGTTTCGCCCTGCAATGGGGCGTGCCGGGTGTCGTTTCCGCCTGATTTTTCGCACATTCCCATAGGTCGATACCGCTTGCCGGCTTGCCGGATCGCTCGGGCTCACTTACGCTTTCCGGGACACGGGGGAGGGAGTTTGACGGCCACCACGCTACCCGCCGGAACCGAACGCCTCGACGCGACGCCGGACGCCGACGATTTTCGCGGCCTGCGCCGGCGCCGGGTTTTCGCCTGGATGGTGGATGGCGCGATCTGCTTCGTGCTCGCGATGGGTGCCGGCCTCGTCGTTTGGCCCCTTTCCGTCTTTTTCCCGCCGCTGCTGGCGCTGCTCGCTTTGGTGCCGCTGCTCTACAATGCGCTGCTGATTTCGGGTCCGCGCCGCGCCACCTGGGGCCAGCGCCTGACGGACGTGGAGCTCGTTCCGCTCGCCGGCGCGCGCGCGAGCTTCCTGCAAGCCGCGTCGCACTTTGTGGTCTTCTACCTCTCCGTCGCGTTCACCTGGGGCTTGATCCTGGTGTGGAGCTTCTTCAATCCGCGCAAGCGCCTGCTGCACGACGTGCTGACCGGTCTGGTCGCGCGCCGGCGCAAACCCGAAAGCGCGCCGGCATGACCGTCACCGGCAGCACGACCGCGCGCTTCTATTATTCGATGCCCTCGCCCTGCCCCTATCTGCAAGGGCGGATGGAGCGGCGCATTTTCGTCGATCTCACCGGCCCGCAAGCCGTGCTGAGCTACGATCTGCTGTCGGAAGCCGGGTTCCGGCGCTCGCTGGGGTTCGCCTATCGCCCCGCCTGTCCGGGCTGCGGGGCGTGCGTGGCCGTGCGCATCCCGGTGGCGCGCTTCGAGCGCACGCGCCAATGGCGCCGCGTGCTCGCGCACAACGCCGACGTGACCGCCGAACTTCGCCCCGCCACCGCCACGGCCGAGCAATACGCGCTGTTCTCGCGCTACCAGACCGGCCGGCACCGCGACGGCGAAATGGCGCGCATGGATTTCGAGGATTACCGGACCATGATCGAGGTCGGCGCGGCCGCCTCGCACGTGGTCGAGTTCCGCGACCGGCACGGCAATCTGATGGCCGGCTGCCTGGT
The DNA here is from genome assembly GCA_023653245.1 of Tagaea sp. The sequence goes on along the minus strand of JAMNXK010000311.1, from coordinate 2,139 downwards.
CGATCGCATGGCGACCGGGTTCTCGGCCGTCTACTCGTTCTACGAGCCCGAAACGCCCCGCCGTTCGCTCGGCTCGCTGATCGTGCTGTGGCTGATCGACGCGGCCCGGCGCGAAGGGCTCGAACACGTCTATCTGGGCTATTGGATCGGCGAGAGCGCCAAGATGGCCTATAAAGTCCGCTTCCAGCCCCTCGAAGCCCTGACTCGGGAAGGCTGGCGCGCGCTCGACGCGCATGGCGTCGCAAGGCCCGCCTGGCCGCCGGTGTCAGCTCCCCCCCCCCAGACTGGATAGGGAGTGTTCCATCCACTGCGAATCACAATATATTGTGGTTTGGGATCGACTTACGTCGTCAGACATGACAAGAAAAATTCACCCCCACTTTCCACAAGTCTTTGGTTTTGAATTGGCTTTTTCAAAGAATCGGCGTACCATAGCGAGGCGGTGATTATCCATCGCGCTCAGTGATTGGTTGCTGGATGACAATGGAGATGGCCATGGAGACTCAGATCGGTACGGGAGCGCCAAACGGCGAACCCGGCGCTGGCTCTTCGAAAGTCGCAGTAAGTCGAAGCGGTCCTGCAACTGCTCCTAAGCGTGTTGAAATTTGCCATCGCCGCGTCGGGAATGACTTTTTTTTCACAGTCAGCCAAATGCCTGGCTTCAACTACTACTGCTCCGACCTGACGGACGCATTCCTCTCGCTCCCGGTTCGTATCGCTGAGTTGGCGTCTGTGCAATATCGTCTCGAAAAACCTGTGATTTATACGCTGGACGTCGAGTATCTGGAATTTGAACGTATAGTAGGGCATCGAAACGCGGATTGTCCGGCTTTGACTGCAACGAAGTTGGGCTAGTAGCTCTTTTTGACAAATTGATCGGCAGTGCGCTCTGGTGTACACTGAACTCTCCTGTCGGAGAGCGCGGTGGGCAGCGGCATTATTACAAAAAAAGAGCTCGACGGTTTGCTTGGGCGCATGGGCCTAGTGTGCGTTGGGTCGGGGCCCGCAACTCTCGCATACGCTAGCAAGCGCGCGGCCGAAAATGTCGCCACGTCGAGCCACGAACTATTCCCACTCCCCAAACCAGAAGTCGCTACACTCAACGGCGAACTGACCGAGGTCTACGCGGTCGAAACGGCGACGACAATCGCTATATCGGCGCTCGGCTTTCTGGCGCGAACCGTCGAAGCCCTGAAGGCTTCGGAGTTAATCTCCGCCGCCGAATTCGAGGCCGCGTTGCGTCGGAAATACTTTCATCGACTTCTTGGACAGCCAGAAGACGTAGAGTATCAGATCTGGCAGTATAAGAACCCTGACCAACCCGCCTTGTCGCTTCCGCCGTTGGGTGTCCCCCGAGCTCGCTACATGGGGCCGGGAAAGACATTGAGCCATCCAAGACGGATCGCTGACATGATCCTACAGCGTGCCGACTGGCTGATCGGAGGAACCATCGGACCGGATCCTAGCACGCCCACACCAGTTGCGACCGCGATAATTCCGAGTTTGCCGCCCTCAGTGAACTAAAGGGACCGGCCCGGCGCTGGCGCGCCCGCCGGCAAAGACCGGCCCGGGCCGGTAGAACCCTGATTTACCCCCAACTTCGCTTGATCTTCGCGGCGCGGGGCCTCATATAAGCCGGACTGTCGGCGAGGGCGATCCGCCTACCGCCGGTGTGACCGCTATCGGGCGTCAAGCCCGGGGCGGGCGATCGCAACAGGGAACCCCCAAGGAGACTCCCCCACAATGAATCGTCGCAAATTCATCGCCGCCACCACCGTGGCCGGCGCCTCGACCGTGGCCCTCTCGGCCCCGGCAATCAGCCAAGGCCGCATGGAGTGGCGCTGCGTCACGTCGTGGCCGAAGAACCTGCCGGGCGTGGGCACGGGCGTCGAGCGCCTGGCCGCGCGCATCGGCGAAATGTCGGGCGGCCGCCTGACGGTTCGCGTGTTCGCCGCCGGCGAACTCGTCCCGGCCCTGCAGTGCTTGCAAGCCGTTCGCGACGGCACGGCCGAAATGGGCCATGACGCGTCGTACTACCATATCGGCGTGCACCCGGCCTTCCAGTTCTTCACCTGCGTGCCCTTCGGCTTCACCGCGACCGAGCAATCGGCGTGGCTGAGCTACGGCGGCGGTCAGCAG